>JABFST010000012.1 GCA_013140465.1 Methylococcaceae bacterium | reverse complement strand
TTGCATTTTAAAGCCGCCCAAACTGCCTAAGCCCAAAATAGGGGGTGGCGGAAAAATGCCGATAAAGGCTTCACGGATGCCGAGCAGTTTGGGCTGCAATTGCGCCAACAATTGTTGCGACAACAAACCTTGCGCCACGCGCTCTTCAAACGGTTTGAGCGGCACAAAAATAGTTCCGGCATTGGGCGTGTTGGCACCACTGACTACGGAAAAGCCCGGAAACGCAACAGCCGCTTCTATGCCGGGTTGTTTGAGCAAAATGTCAGAAATTTTATGCACGACGGCTTCGGTGCGGTCTAGCGAGGCGGCTTCGGGCAATTGCGCAAACACAATCAAATAGCCTTTGTCTTGCAAGGGGATAAAGCCCGTCGGCACTTTTTGGAAGGTATAGCCCGTAAACACCAACAGTGCCAAATAAAACACCACGACGACCGCCGTGATGCGGGTCAGGCGTTTAATCAGGCCCGCGTAAGCCGATGAACTGGCGGTAAAGCCACGGTTAAAGCCTTTAAAAAACCAACCCAAGCTAAAGTTTAGCCCGCGCGTGAGCAAATCGCCTTTGCCATGATGGGGCTTTAATAAGATTGCCGCCAACGCGGGGCTGAGCGTCAGTGAGTTAAATGCGGAAATTAACGTGGAAGCGGTAATGGTTAAGGCAAATTGCTTGTAAAACTGCCCATTAATGCCCGCGACAAAAGCCGATGGAATAAACACTGCGCACAGCACTACCGAGATCGCAATAATAGGCCCGGTCACTTCGGTCATCGCTTGTCGTGTCGCAGCTTTGGGCGATAAGCCCAAGGCGATATTGCGCTCGACATTTTCCACGACCACGATCGCATCATCCACGACTATGCCGATAGCCAAAATAAGGCCAAACAAGGACAGGTTATTCAGCGAAAAGCCCATCGCCGCCATAATGGCAAACGTGCCGACCAAAGACACAGGGACTGCCAACAACGGGATGATGGCTGCCCGCCAGCTTTGCAAAAACACCAGCACCACCAACACGACCAGCGCCAAGGCTTCAAAAAAAGTGTCGATGACCGCTTCTAGCGATTGTTCGACAAAAATAGTGGTGTCGTAGACAATTTTGTAATCCACGCCTTCTGGAAACCGCGTTTTTAAGTGCGCCATCAAGTCTTTGACTTGGTGCGCGGTTTCTAGGGCATTTGCGCCTGGGCGCAGTGAAATCGGCATCGCCACGGCATCTTCGTTGCTTAATTGGCTGCGCATGGAATAGCGGTTCGCACCCAACTCAATACGGGCGACATCGCTGAGGCGCACGAGGCTACCGCCCTCGCCGTATTTGACGATAATCGCGTTAAAGTCTTCAACCCGCGTCAGCCGCCCCATTGTGTTGATGTTAAGCTGAAAATCGGTCGCTTGGTCTAAAGGCGGTTGTCCAATCACCCCAGCCGCCACTTGGATGTTTTGTTCGCGGATGGCCCGCACCACTTCGCCCGCGGTCAGGTTGCGGGCGGCAATTTTGGTGGGGTCCAGCCACACGCGCATACTGTATTCACCCGCGCCAAAGGTGCGCACATCGCCGACCCCGGGCAAGCGCAGCAATTGGTCGCTGATATTCAGCAAGGCATAGTTGGACAAATAAAGTTGGTCGTAGCGTTGGTTAGGCGACACCAAATGGATAACCAGCAAAATGTCGGGTGATGATTTTTTCGTCGTCACCCCCAATCTGCGCACCTCTTCGGGCAGTTTGGGCAAGGCATTGGAGACACGGTTTTGCACCTGCATTTGGGCTATATCCAAATTAGTGCCTATCTTAAAGGTGATGGTCAACTGCATTTGCCCGTCGCTAGTCGATTGCGAAGACATGTACAGCATTTGCTCCACGCCATTGACTTCTTGCTCGATAGGCGCCGCCACGGTTTCAGCGATGACTTTGGGGTTGGCGCCGGGATAATTGGCGGACACCAAAATCGTCGGCGGCGTAACATCGGGGTATTGGGAAATGGGCAGCTTAAACAGGGCAAGTGCGCCTATCAGCATGGTGATGAGCGACAAGACTATCGCAAAGCGTGGCCTGTCGATAAAGAAGAAGGCAAACTTCATTGCGCTGCCCCCGCCACTTTGGCTGGTGCAGCTTGCATGGGCGCACGCGTCGCCACCACTGCGAAGCCCGGACGTACAAACTGTAAGCCTGTGGTGATGACCCATTCTTGCCCGGTCAAGCCAGACGTGACGATACGCAAGCCGTCATGCAAACGTCCGGTGTTAATGGCCCGATACTCGGCGCGGTTATCGGGCGTGACCACCATGACGAATTGTTGGCCTTGATCCATGCCAATGGCGCGGTCATTAATCAGCACCGCCTGATATTGTCCGCTGCCGGGTATGCGCACCCGCGCAAACAGGCCCGGACTGAGCAAATCATCGGGGTTTTCAAACACGCCACGCGCACGCACTGTGCCTGTCGCAGGGTTGACTTGGGGATCGACATAATCAATATAGCCTTTATGCGGATAAGCCTGTTCGTCCATCAAGGCCATTTCCACGGGTATTTGCACATCGCGTGCGCTTTGCCGCTTGCCTTCAAGACCTAGGCGCCGATATTTGAGTACCGAACGTTCGTCGGCATCGACATAAACGTGGATGGGGTTGTCCGAGACGATAGTCGCCAGCACGGTCGCGTCGGCGTTGACCAAATTGCCTTCGGTGATGAGTTTGCGCGAAATCCGCCCGTGGATAGGGGCGCGGATTTGGGTGAAATCAACATTCAGCTGCGCCATTTCCAAGGTGGCTTTGGCGGCTTCCACCGCCGCCGACGCTTGGCTGCTGTTTTTGCTGCGGGTATCGTATTCTTCTTCGGAAATGGCTTGTTCTTTCAGCAAGCGTTCGGCACGCAAGACATCATTTTGCGCTAATTCCAACCGCGATTGGGCGCGGTCCAATTCGGCCTTGCCCTGATGCAATTGCGCCAAATACGGTCTGGGATCGACCACAAACAATAAATCGCCTTTTTTGACTTTGCCGCCGTCCTTAAAGCCAATTTGCTTAAGATAGCCGGACACGCGTGCGCGTATGTCCACGGCTTCCACGGCCTGTAAACGCCCGGTGTATTCGTCCCATTCGACGATGTTTTGCACTAGGGGCTGGCTAATGACCACGGTGGGCGTAGGCAATGCCAGTTTTTGCGGGGCTTCGGTGTTGTTGCACGCACTGAGCAACAGACACAGCATGAGCGTAATGGTGTAGGGATGGCTGGACGTGTTGCCTACTTTATGAGGAACGCGGTGAAGATGGCTAAACATGCGGCGGTAACTCCTGGGGCTAAGGGTTTGGCGAATACTTTAAAAGTATAGTATGAAACTGTCACCTTACCAGTCAGTTTGTGCAATTTAGCAATAATTCTCGTGGAGTTCATTGTGAGTGGCAGGATTTAAGACCTGCGAGGTTTATAAAACCTCGCAGGTCTACCGCTGTTGCCTACAATTAAAACAGGGCAGCTTAGTCCGGCCTTAAAGCTCAATTTTATAGCCTACGCCATACACCGAGGCTATCACTTCTTTTTTACCCGACACGTCTTGGATTTTGCGCCGCAGGTTTTTAATGTGGGTGTCTATGGCCCTGTCCAGCACATCGCGTTCATCTTCATGTAGGCAATCGAGCAGGACAGCACGCGAATACACTTTGCCGGGCTTGTCCAGCAACGCCGCCAGCACCCTAAACTCACCCGGGGTCACATCCAACAACTGGGTTTGGTAATAAACGGCTAGGCGTTCTTTGTCTAAACTAAAACCTGCAATGCTGGGCTGTTCTGCCGAAAATCCTTGTAGCCGCCGGAACACGGCCTTAATGCGCGCCACCACTTCTTTGGGGCTATAAGGTTTGCAGATATAGTCGTCGGCGCCTATTTCCAGCCCGTGCAGACGGTCAGATTCCGCCACGCGGGCCGTCACCAAAAACAGCGGCACGGCAGAAAATTCGCGTATTTCGCGGCACAAAGCCAAGCCATCACGCCCGGGCAGCATAATATCCAGCAAAATCAAATCGGGGGTATGTTTTTTCACCCAATCAACGACACCCAAGCCGTCTGCCAGACAATAGCTGTTAAAGCCGTCGTGTGCCAGATAATCGACCAGCAAGGCCGCGAGTTTGGGTTCATCTTCAACAATGAGTATGGTTTTGGTCATGGTCATGCTCTGGATTTTTATATGTTCGCACTATAACTGTATGGTGATGCGCACGCCGCCCAACTCGGAGGCGGTCGCGCTGATGTTGCCGCCATGCGCGGTGACTATCGTGCGGCACAGTGCCAGGCCCAAACCTGCACCACCCGTATGGCGTTGGCGCGAGCGTTCCACACGGTGGAAGCGGTCAAACAGCAACGGCAGTTCTGCACTGTCAACGCTGGGGGCGCTATCGTCGATATGGATAGTGGTGGTAGTGCCTAGTTGCGCCAAGGTAACTTGGCACTCGCCGCCCGCATCGGTGTAGCGGTAGCTGTTTTCCAGCACATTAGACAGCAGTTGGGCCAAGCGCAAGCCATCGCCGTGTACATAGATGGCCTGTGCGGGGGGCGAAAAGTTGAGTGCGAGGGTTTTGCCCGCAAAACGGGACTGAAAGGCATCGGTAATTTGTCTGATGAGTTGCCCCAGTTCGACGGATTCAAAACGGTAATCCAATGCCCCTAAATCCGATAAGGACAATTGGTATAGGTCGTCTACCAAACGCGTCAGCGACAGCACTTCTTGGTGCAAAGACAAAATGCGCTCAGGCGTGGCAGTGCGGATGCCGTCCACCAAGGCTTCCAATTCGCCGCGCAATACCGCCAGCGGCGTGCGCAATTCGTGGGAAATATCCGCCAACCATTGTTGGCGGGTGTGTTCGCTGTGTGCCAAGGTACGTCCTAAGCGGTTGAAGTCTTTAGCCAAAGTGGTCAGTTCATCATGTCCGCGCTCGGGAATTTGCGTGGTCAGTTGTCCATCCGTCAGCGCGTGCAAACCTGTTGCCAAACGCCGCAAAGGCCGCAAAATTTGTCGGGTCATCACTAAGGCCATCAGCATCGAAAACACCAGCGCAAAACCTAAGCGCCATAAATTGCCGCGCACTTGTTGGCGCATAAAGGTTAAGGCCAGATGGTCGGAAATCAGGTGGTTGGGTTTGACTAACAACCAGCCTATCGGTTGACCTAAACTTTGCAAGGCGATGCGTTGTTCGCCTTCCACAGGCTGGATACGATCTGGCGGGCCTATGATCCGTTGCCCTGCCGTATCAAAAATAAACAGGCGATCCACATCCAGGATATAACCGTCTTTATTGGGCCGACGGAATGGGTGGGGGCCGTGGTGTGGGTGTGGTGATGGGCCGTCATGGTCATGAGGGTGCGGCGGAGGGTCTTCAAACCCAAGGTCATCTTCAGGCGTGGAGGGGGCGGCAGCAGCCGCTGCCGCCTGTGGGTTTTTGGCGATAGCTGTTTGGCTTAGCCATGCAAACCAAAACCGGGGGTTGTCTTGCAAATCCTGCCAGCCGTCGTGCTGTTGATAAAAATCGCCCAGTTGCAGGGCCAATTGCTGTAGCTTTTCTTGCTCGGTATTTTCTAAATAAGTGCTTAAGCCTTGTTTAAAATTAAGGTGTATCGTAAACACCATAGATGCCAGCAACAGCAACATCCCAAAAAACAACAGCAAAAATAATTTGGCGAATAACTTAAGTTTCACGGCATGGCAAAAGGTGATGGGACGGAAAACCAGCTGGCCCAGGGTTACAGGGCAGGGCAGCGTACACCCATAAACGGGGTCTAGCTAAGTTATCACGCCCATCCGCACTTGGCTATCTGTGTGCCTTATTTGCCACGGCCTTTTTTAGGCGGTGTTAAAAACTCGTCTTTAGACACGAGGTTGTTGGCATCTTGATCCAAATGGGCGAAATGGTGGATGGCAGCACCTGCGCCTGGGGCTAAGGCGGTAAATTCATCGGCACTTAAGCTGTCGGTATTGTCTTTGTCTGCCAAGTCAAACACGCGGGTTGCCATAGTGGCGGCTTTGCCCGTTTTGCTGCCGACAAATTCCGCTAAGGACAATTGTGCGCTGCTGTCAGCATCTAAACTTGTGAAATGGTCGGCGATACGTTTGGCTAAGCCCGCTTCAACTTCGGCTAAGGTCAGGTCGCCGCTGGCATCCGTGTCTAGGGCAGTAAATTCGGTCGTGCGTGCCGCAGTCCATTCATCGGCAGAAATTTTGCCGTCGCCGTTGGTGTCGGCAGCCGCCAAATCAATAGGAGGCGGCATGTCTGCATGATGGCCTGGGCCTTTGGCATAAGCAGAAACGCTGAGGGTAGATAAGGCTAACACAAGGCTAGAAAAAATGACTTTACGGTTCATGGTGGATAACTCCTGAATGGTTTTTAAAGTACCGCCGGACCTTAAGGGGAAAGCCCGGCGGCGGGTTTAAGCCTTCTTTGGATGGCTTGGGTGTTATCTTAAAAACACATTGTGGGGAAATTATGTGGATAAAATTTATTTGCACGGTTGAGGGTGTTTTTTTGGCTGCATAGACCTGCGAGGTTTTATAAACCTCGCAGGTCTTTATTTTTCGACTCATGAGAAGTTCAGGATACAACCGCTTTAAGCACGCGCAATGTGGGCTACGCCCAACTGGGCAGTTGCAACAGCTTGTAGAATAAATAAAGATGTGCTTAGCTATGGGCTTTTTCGCCCTCTGTTACCAGTTAGGAGGTCAGGTGTTGATTAGCCAGCAGTCTACGGTTTCTTGCAAAAAAATGTTTAGCCCGTGCGCCTAGCCCGCTGTTTGCACGCTATCGGTTTGCTGGCGGTGTTGTATCACCAGCCAGCTGTTGCCCAAGGCGGTATGGAATCCAACAATCGCCCCAGTGCAAACCTGCCGGATTTACCTCGCTTTATTCCCCCACAGCCCGACGCCGACTTTATCTTGCCGCCTGTGGCACAACAGCCACCACGCAGTACCCGTACAGGCACGCTCATCCACATTGGGCGCATAGTGGTTTACGGTAACACTGTGTTGCCACTAGCCCAACTGCAAGCCTTAACCCAACCTTACGAACACCGCGACCTTACAGTGGCGGATGTCGAAGAACTGCGCCAAGCCCTGACCAAACTTTACCAAGACCACGGTTATATCAATTCCGGCGCGGTCATCCCCGACCACGCCCTTAACCAAGGCGACTTGCGCATCAACATCATTGAAGGGCGGCTGAATGCAGTGCGGGTGCAGGGGCAAGGCCGATTACGGGCCGGTTATATCCAAAACCGCTTATTAGGCGATCCCAAGCAAGCGTTTAACTTACAGGCATTGCAAGACCGCTTTCAGGTATTGCTAAGCGATCCTTTAATTAGCCGCATGAACGGGCGTATAGTGCCGGGTGCTAGCCCTGGGCAAAGTCTGCTGGAAGTGGCGGTAGAGACTAGCAAACCGTATCGCCTAAGTGTGTTTGGCGACAATTACCGCCCAGCTACCATAGGGGCTAATGGGTTTGGACTGAATGGCAGTTTGCTAAGCCCGATGGGCTTTGGCGAAATCTTGAATTTTACCTATGTCACCAGTGCGGGCAGTAACCGTTATGCGGGTGGTTTGACTATCCCTGTTACGGACACGGGCTTGCTGGCGGCTATTCATTTTGATGAAAGCGATGCCACGGTGATTGAAGAGCCTGTCGATGAGTTAGACATACAGAGTGCTGTCCATAGCCTAGAAGGCAGCCTTAGCCAGCTCGTGGTCAATACCCAGCGACAAAGCCTTAATGTAGGCCTGAGTTTGTCCATACGCGAAAACACAACCCGTACTTTAGGCGATCCTTTTCCCTTCATTGCGGGTAACAACACCGAACGCAACCAAGCCACGGTGTGGCGGGTTTACCAAGACTATCGCCAGCGCTGGGACAACCATGCCCTTGCGGCGCGTTCCACGTTCAGCATCGGGATGAATGCCTTAGGCGCAACCCCTGCCGTCAACGATTACCCTAGCAGTGAATTTTTTGCTTGGCTGGGCCAGGCGCAATATGCCGCGCGTTTGGCGGATAACAACACTCAGCTGGTGCTGCGCGGCATATTGCGCCTGGCCCAGCCAAGCAAAAAATTCACTGCTAGGGTAATCGTTGACGGCAGGGGTTGCGCCTAAGGC
>JABFST010000191.1 GCA_013140465.1 Methylococcaceae bacterium | reverse complement strand
GAGACTGTGAAAGTGTCAGAGCGACTTCTAATAAGTCAAATTTACCGTAGGCTGAGCGGAGTCGAAGCCGGTTTGTTCGCTTCGACTCCGCTCAGCGAACGGCTGTTCCGCTCAGCGAACGGCTGTTCCGCTCAGCGAACGGCTGTTCCGCTCAGCGAACGGCTGTTGTGCCCGGATGCTGAATAGTTACAAAGTATTTTAAATACTGACAAAAAGGTGTTTTTTATTTTCGTAAGTCTTTGTTTTAATTAAAAACCGGAGTGAAAAAACAAGTTTTTTCAGTCCGATGAGCAAGCTTACGTTAATTCTTTCACAGTCTCGGTCGCCGCCACTCTAAATAGCCTACCCTTTTTCCCACCTACTACCCACACGTTTATTTATGAACTATTTGTCTGTCGTATTGCCGTTAATCTTGCTTTCCGCCCAAGCCGCCGCCGAAGCGTTGCCGCCAGGACATCCGCCCGTCAGCCCTGAACGTGCAGGGGCGCAGACCGCGCCAGCGTTGTTGCCACAAAAAGGCAAGGTGTTGGACGTGATTAACGTGCCACAATACACCTATGTGCAAGTCTTGCAAAACAAACAACCCCGCTGGCTAGCCGCACCTACCGCCGAGGTTAAAAAAGGCGATGTCGTGCGTTTTGACAATGGCTTGTTAATGAAAGATTTTCATAGCAATGGCTTAGACCGCACGTTTGCTGATATTACCTTTGTCAACAGCCTGATGGTTACGGCTGAGCAAGAGTAATTGGCGGTTTAGGCATACATGTAACAAGGGCGTAACATCTCGCTAATGGCTGGATAAAGACCTGCGAGGTTTTTAAAACCTCGCAAGTCTGGCACTATTGCCTACAACTAATAAGAAAGTCCCTTACGTCCATTGCCGACACGGCAACGTCTAAAGCCGTTGCACGCCAGCATCACGCCATAAAACGCATAACTCCAATTGACATTGATGGCGGCATCGCGGGTAAGCTGATAGCCGTTAAGATGGTCCGACACAGGCTGCAACCATTCAAAACTCAGGCTGTTGCCTTGCAATACGCCTGACGGTGCGGTGACGTTAAAGCCAAAACCGACATCCCAATAGCGTCCGCCATAATTGGACGGCAAATCCATAGGCCCTGCCACCGCATACGGCTCATAAACATCTTGGTAGCTTATTTGCTCAATCACTTCACCCGGGGCAATAACACCATCGCCGTCGGCATCGCCAGGTACGGTGGTGACGACTTCTTGGTCATGCACTAAATGCGGCTTAAATTGCCCACGGATGGCGCCTTGCCGCGTATACACGCCGCGCACCGTTGCCGCCAGCCAGTCCAACAGCTGATAACTGCCCCAGGCCGTGGCTTGAAAGACATCGCCCAAGGCATAACCGACGGCATTTTTTTGTGCCAAGCGTGCCGTGGCGCTCACTTGTGCGCCCCACGACCAGCTGTCCAATTGGCCTGTGTAGGTCAGGCTGGGCTTAAAGTCCCAAGTGCCGCTGCCTAATTGCATACCGTAATGGATGTAATCACCGTCTTCATGATGGGTGTCCCTGAGTTTGATGTCCACTTTGCCTGTAGGTGCGCTAAACCCCAAGGCGGTATGGAGCTGGTGGTGCGGGCTGGCAAACAGTTTAAACAAGCCATAAAAGCTAGTGTCGCCTATGCCGCCCGTGTCGTGGTAGCCGTTGCCACCGCCGTGGTTGTGTCCGCTGGTGGCGGCTGGTGCGCCCTCTAAGGGGCGCAGGTTCATGTTCATGTCCATAAACTGCGGCATCAGCATCAGCGTCATCCAGTCAGTGGGCGCGTACATCAGGTCTACCATGACCATATTCATGTTCATTTCGCTAGGGGCAATGCTGCACTGACCGCCGTCACAAGCGTGCTTGACGACACTGGCATCATCGGCGCGGTGGCTGCCATGCAGGAGGGTGCTGCGTTCGGCGTTATACATATAGCGGCTGCCGACCATGACCTCGCCCGCCTTCGGCAACGTATGCGCAAACATCACCCCAGCCGGGGCGTTGCCGTGTTGGTGTGCGCGATGCGCGTGGTGTGCGCCGTGGCTGCCATTTGCCACGGACAAGGCCGACAAATCCACTTGCAATGTCCCACTGACGGTATAGTAGTTAAAATCGGCATAACTGCCTTCGCCGTTTCCGCCTAACTTAAGCGCACCCGCGTGGGTGTAATATTCCGCCCCAGCCACAAAGCGTATGCCTTTGGCGAATTGTTTGCTGAGGGTCAGGCCGCCGCTTAATGCGCCGTAACCCGACAGGCGATAGTCGCTAGAGAAATTTTCCGGCAATAACGCGGGGTTATACGGCGTGATCGAGATAATGTCGCCCGTGTCAGGATCGATCTCGACACTTTGATAGGCTTGCTTAGTGATTAAATAGGGCTTGTAAAAGTGCGCCGCCGATTGCGAGTAATAGCGAAAGCTGGGGGTTAGCGTCCAACCGTCGGCGATAGGTTGCACCCAATCGGCGGTAAAGGTATGGGCGTTAATGCCCCAATCGTCGTGGTAAAACCGATAGTCTGCATGTAAGGCGGCATCCAAGGCGTTGATGTGTTGCACATAGCGCACAGAGCTGGTGATTTGGTTGCGCTGGTCTGGGCGTTGTTCCATAAATGCCCTCACCTGACCGTAATAGCCGCCCACTGGGGCTAAAAATTGGGAGTTGGGGTCGATAAACGCAATCTCCATCACTTTATAAGGATTTTCCATATAGCCCGTGCTGCGCGTATAACCTACACCCGCTTCCAGCAGGGCGGATTTGTTTAGCACTTGGGTCAGCGAAAATTGCGTGGCCCAATCTTGGCGATTGCCGCGCAGCAGGTTTACGCCCACCTCGGGATGGCTGATGTATTGCTGGTAGGCTTGGGTGTTAATGTAGCCCACTGTATCGTGGTCTTGCTTGGCGGCGGTCGCGCTCTCGGTATAGCTAAGGCTGAGATTGGCGGTGGTGAGTTTTTGGTTAAAGTCCAAACGCCCGGCTAGATTGCCCCAATGCGAGTTGTAGTCATTTTCTACCGACACGCCGCCGCCCACATCCAAGCCGCTGGTATCGCCCTCATAGCTCAGGGTAAAGTTGCCTTGTTTGCGCGTTTCGGGGGATGCCGCAGACAGGGTATGCACCAATTGCGTTTGTTTTTTAAACAACGGCTCGGAGGTGTTGGCATCGTAACCCGTAATCGCCATCGGATTAAAATCGCCATCAAAGAACAACTCGCCGTTAATATAAGGTGTGGCCCCTGACAATGTAGGGC
This sequence comes from Methylococcaceae bacterium, assembly GCA_013140465.1. Taxonomy (GTDB): domain Bacteria; phylum Pseudomonadota; class Gammaproteobacteria; order Methylococcales; family Methylomonadaceae; genus Methylobacter_C. The sequence goes on along the minus strand of JABFST010000191.1, from coordinate 4,875 downwards.
TATTGCTGCCCGTGTAGCCGCCATTGCCCCCTAAGGCCAAAGGCGCAGTCGTGATCGGGGTGGCTCCCGACCAAGTGTCTTGGACGTAATGGAAGCCAAACTGAATCCGGTCGCTTAAGGCAACCGCCGTATTGCCTTCTAGGGTGTCTACCGCAATCGGTTTAAATTTGCTGGTTTCGCCAAATAACTGGCGTGCGCCTTCTTGGTAATGCCCATATTGCAAGCTGGTTTCTTGCTCGGCAGCAGTTGCCGAAATAGGCAACAAGCCCGGCAAAGCCAAGGCGGCGGCGGTGAGTGCGTTTAAGGTGTTAAGGGTTTTAACAGCAGCCATTAACGCCTCGGGAGGCTGTGTTTGCTAGTGTATTTAAGGCGGGTATGTTCATGTCGGCTTATTGGTGCTAAGGGCTATAGACGGTGCAAGCCTTTGCTAGTTATCTTGGGTCAGGGTTACGCTAGTAGCCACCAGCACCGTGTTTTTGGCATTTTTACAGACTAAATCAATCGTGTAAAGCTCTGCCCCGATTGTGGTTTTGTCCACAAATACATAATAAGTGCCGGCACTGACCACGTTTTTGGCTAAGGGGCTGTAGGCGGTATCTTCTTTAGGGTCTGTAGTATTGCTAGCCTTAAAGCCTTTTATCACTTGCACACTGACCAAGGGCGCAACAACAGGCTTTAAGTCTTGCACTTTTGATTCCAACACGGTTGTGGTGTCTGGGCAAACCACCGTCCATACATCGATCGCCCCTGCGGGTGCGCCTAATGCGCCCGAGTAAGGCGCGGCTGTTGCCAGCATGGGCAAGGCCGCTAAAGCCCAGAATGCAATACACGATATTTTTATGATGTGCTTGTCCATAGTATTGGCTCCTGTAGGGCTGGCTATTGGTTTTGTAATGGGGTGATAGTGGTGCCGGTATGTCCGCCCGTGCTGTTTTGGCAATGGTAGACAATGGCATAATTTTCTTTGCCCGCCGCGCTTTTGTTCACCACCACCCAATACGCGCCATCACCGCCAGCAAACTGTAGTTCTGGGCTAGCTAGGCTGTCTTCGCGCGCATCTGTAGTGTTTAAGGCTTTGCCGCCTTTAAACACCTGCATACTGATCATCGCTGCCGCTTTGGGGGCGTTGTCGGTAATGTCCAAGCTCAAATGTTCGGATGCACCGTTGCCCTCGTTATCATCATAACAAGTCACCAAATATAAATCCGTTGCCCCAGCGGCTGCCCCTAAAGCCCCGGATTGGTCATGCGCCCAGGCGCTGTGCGCTGTGCCTATAGCCAGCCAGGCTAGCCAAGCCAGTTGTTTTTTTATGGTTGTGCCGTTCATGCTAAGTGTCCGTGCAAAAATATTTTAACCAAGATGGCCTGTAGGCAAGCCCAAAATAATAAGGGCGACATAAGCCGCCCTTACTGCAAAAATAGTAAACATTCAGTCCCCCTCCTTAAAAAGGAGGGGTTAGGGGAGGTTTTATTGAATAACCCCCCTCAATCCCCCCTTTTCAAGGGGGGAGGTGAATAAGTACCCTTTTTCTAGGGGGGAGTTTGCGATGGCCTGAATAAGTACCAAATTAATGCGGCACCGTGTTAAGTGCTACCGCCTACCCGATCAATTATAAAACGGTGTGCCAGGTGCGCCAGCCGGAAATTTGCCGGCAGGGATAGGCAGGTATTTGTCGATGTCGGCATCGGCGGGTTCTATCGACAAATCGTAGCTATTGGTAGCCGTGCAGGTGGCGGGCAACGCGCTAGTGCGTGTCAATGTCAACGTTGGCCAGAATGGCACTTCTTTAGTCGCGTCGTAAGGCAGGTTTCTAGGCATTGTCAGCTGGTCGGTAAACTTAGCAGTAGTATGGCCCATCCACACGTCCACACGGTCAGCATCTTTTTTGCTGGCTGTGCCGCGTTTGCACCAGTTGGCGACAGCAATGCGAATTTTTAAGCTTTTGGCGCAAGAAGTCGATTTAAATTTAATCGCGCCATAACGGAACGGCACTAAACCTGTCATGCTCACGGGTGATTCTTGCAAATCTGCGCCTTTGTAAGGGCTAGGGCCGCTCCAAGTATGAAAACCACGGATGGCTTTAGTAGTAGGATTGATGGCAGGAATAAAGTTAGGGAACAAAGTGCCGCCCCCTGCAATCAAGCCCACGCCCAAGCCCGTAAAGCCCACGCCAGCTGTTACGCCGTCGATGTCGTTAGACAAATCCGGCAAGGTTGTGGTTTGCAAACCAGCGGCATCTAGCTTGTAAATAACCGCATCTTGGGGATCCGCAGAATTAGGGAATACCGCGCTGACGGCAATCACATTTTGCGGCACTAAGGCGGCGGCTTCTGCCGAACCTTCAGCGGCGGCATTGGTGGTGCAACCGTGACCGACAGTAAACGCGGTGTAACCAGCCGTGCCTTCAACAGGCCGATCTTTAACGCCGGTATGCGCCAAGGCCAATTGGCCTGTGCCTACCATTAAAGTTGCCAGTGTATACACCGTCAATTTTTTCAATGTTTTGTTCTGGATCATGTTTGTCTCCTTTAAGACAGCGGATAACTTGCAGAATAATCGAATTGACTTAACCGACACAGGCCAGCCGAAAAGCATCGCGCCTAGTGTAGGCATAGCAACAGCCGTGTCTGCCGTTGGTTCTAAGTAAAAGTCATTCTCATTAAACGTAAGCATCGTACATGCCAGACATTGTACCTATTACATAAAACGTGGGCCTTATCGCGTAGTAAATTCATAATCAATTGATATTAAACAAAAAGTATTTAGTACGTCTAAGCGTTTATTAAACGCTTAACATGACAACGCAAAAATACCCGCGTAAGGTTTGGGACTTTAGCGTTTTTAGTCACTTAAGACATTAATTTGCTTAAACTTATCTAATAATCCATAAAATCAATGTGTTATATGTTTTACTGAACGCCGTTTAGGTATCCGTAAAACGGGACTAGATTTTCTAGCCGAAAGCTAATAATTAAACTATGTTATATGACTTAATTTTTGCATGAGTAAGTGTGTGATATGACCTAATTTTCCGCATTAATTTCCGCACTAACCTACTGTTTCTTATCACTATTAAATTAAACTGTGTTATTTGACGTTTTAGTGTGTTAAATAACACAGTTTAATTTATGAAAATGCTTTTTGGCTCCGTGTTAAACACAGCACTAGGCACTATCCAAGCGTTTTGACTATTCTTAAGGCTAGGCAGAAACCGCAGCACCGCCCACAGCGCAACGGTTTTTTTATTGGTTTCAGTGCCGACACGGCAAGGTCTAAAACCGTTGCACTCCGGCGATTATTTCTTAACTGTGGGTAGTGAACGGGCTTAGGCCATCAAGGTCTGCCATATTGCACACACAGCCTGGCTGTCATCTTGCACTAAGCTGGCTGCCACTTGTGCTTGACCGCCTTGCAGCACAAACTTATGCCCAGTGTCCCGATAATGGCAATATGCGGCGGTAAGTGTGGCGGCGGTGCTGTCTGAGATAAAACCCTGTGTTGCCAAGCCTTCCAGCAACCGGACATTGTCGGTATAGGTTGTTAAAGAAGGGTACTGATGCGCATTAGCCAATATCCCAAACTGCACGATAAATTCAATGTCGGCAATGCCGCCAGGGCTTTGCTTTAAATCAAACTGCCCCGCTACTTTTGTGTCTAGGCTGGCACGCATTTTTTCGCGCATTTCGCGCACGTCGGTTTTGAGCACGGCGATGTCCCTAGGCAAGCATAAAATCCGTTGGCGGATGGCTTCATATTCGCTTTTTAAGCGCCCATCCCCGGCAATAAAACGCCCACGCACCAACGCCTGATGCTCCCAAGTCCAAGCTTGGTTGTTAAGATAGTCTTCGTACATGCTGACATGGGTGACCAATAAGCCCGCATTGCCGCTAGGGCGCAAGCGCATATCGACTTCATACAAAATGCCCGACAGCATCGGGGTATCGAGGATATGCCGTACTTTTAGCCCCAAACGCCCGTAAAATTGCGCACTGGAAATCGGCTTGCCGCCATCGGTCAGGGCATTACCATCGCTATCGTCATACAAAAACAGCAAATCCAAATCCGAGCCATAGCCCAGCTCAATACCGCCCAATTTGCCCATGCCGATAACAGCAAAACCTTTGGCGGCGGCACTGGCGTTAGGCGGGCAACCGTGTTTTTCCACTAGCATCAGCCATGCCCGCTCGACCACTTCGGCGACCACCACTTCGGCGATATAGGTCAAATAATCGCTGACCACCATCACCGGAATCTGCCCCATAATGTCCGCCGCCGCAACCCGCAACACGTTCAGCTGTTTAAATTGCCGCAACACAATCATCAGCTGTTCCAAATCCTGCCCGTCCACCGCTGCCAGCAACTGGCCCAAGCGTTGTTCAAGATAGGCTTTTTGCAGCGGTTCATACAGGCTGCGGGTATCGAGCAATTCATCAAACAACACCGGATAACGCGCCAAATAATCGCACAACCACGGGCTGGCTGCCGCCAAGCGTATCAGTTGCGCCAAGGCATCGGGGTTTTCCGCCAGCAAGGCCAAATACACATTGCGCCCCGCCACGGCCTCAAACAAAGCCAGCAAGCGTTGGAGCGTAATGTCGGGGCTGCTAGTTTGCGCCAAGGCCACAATTAATTGCGGCAGCAATTGATCCAGCACTTTTGCGCCTTTGCTGGTCAGGCGGCGGATGGACGGAGCGTGCTTAAAGTGCTTGAGGTGGTTAAGGCTGGCTTCGGGATCAGCAAAGCCATAAGCGCGTAAATGCGCCCACAATTCCGCATCATCGGCGACCGCCGCCCACAACTGTTGGCTGCGTTGGTCTTGCCCAGCTTGCCGCGACACTGAAAACACTTGGTCAAACACGTTATGCACTTGCGCCC
>JABFST010000001.1 GCA_013140465.1 Methylococcaceae bacterium | reverse complement strand
GTTTAATGTAGATCTATCAGCTTCGGGCGCGGGAATGGCTTTACACCAACAAGCCGCCACCCGTTTTGTTGAGCCGGAAATGGTCGATTTTTTTGTAGAGTGTGGAACGGGTGATACCCAATTTTTTGGCAGCCAATGAGATGTTGCCATCGGCTTCTTTCAGTGCAGTCTTAATGCCGTGCAGTTCCCAACTGGACAAGCTTAAATTTGCCGTTTCTGGGCTTAAGGCGGCTACGGAAGCAATCGGATTGCCCAATGCCGCTTGTTCGCTTTCATACTGCCTCAGTTCGGTCATAAAATCTAAGGGCAAATCTTGCTGGGTCACATAAGGGGGGGGCGCGGTAAACAGCGTCGTCCTAATCACATTAATCAGTTGGCGAATGTTGCCGGGCCAAGGGTGCCGCTCCAATAAGCCGATCACCTCAGGACAAATTTCCAAGGTTTCAATGCCGCTAATAGCCTGTAATTCGCGTTGCAAGATATGGTGGATCAATTGCTTTTTATCAGGGCGTTCGCGTAGGGGCAGCAAATGGATTTGTGCGCCATTTAAACGATAATACAAATCGCGGCGAAAACGCCCGGCCTCTACCGCGTCAATCAGTTGCACATTGGTGGCGGCAACGACTTGTACATCCACACGGACTGGCGAACTGCCGCCGACCGGGGTGAACTCCGAGGTTTCTAACACACGCAACAAGGTGGATTGCAAATCAAAGCTCATGTCGCCGATTTCATCGAGAAACAGCACGCCTTTGTCTGCCAACTTAAATTTGCCGGGTTTGCCGTTGCTACGCGCACCCGTAAAACTGCCCGCCTCATAGCCAAACAATTCGCTTTCGATCAAGTCACGCGGTATCGAGGCACAGTTTATGGCGATAAACGGCGCATCTTTTCTGGGGCCGGCCTGTTTTAGCAAGTTGACAAAATGGTCTTTGCCTACGCCTGATTCACCAGTAATCAGTATCGGGATTTTATGCGCCTGTAGTTTTATGGCTTTTTGGATCAGCAACTCCATCGGTTCAGTCAAGCCCGATTCGTTAATCGGCGGCAATAATTTGGCGGCCTTAAAGTGGATTTGTTCTAACACGCGTTCTTGCGCAACTTTGTCTAGTGCCAAAGGCAAGTTGGTATTCACCAGCACGCAAATTAAATGCAGGAAAGCAAATAATGAGTTCATGCAATCATGATGGTTGCTGATTAAGCCAATAACCGCCAGCAAATTGCCAGCCTCGTCTTGTAAGGGATAACCGACCGTGGTGTAGGGGTGCAGCACATTAAGAAAATGTTCCATGCCCTGAAAAGCAATGGGTTTTTTTAGCATTAATGCCGAACCAATGCCGTTATTACCCAAGGCGGACTCATGCCAGTTCGCGCCAGTATCGTACATGCCGTTGATAAATAAGGAACTAAGCAATTGTTTTTCGCCTGTCGCATACAAGAGCCTACCATCGGCGGCTGTCAGCACCATCGTCACCCGCGCCTCTTGTAAGAACACGGTAAAATTATGGCTCAGGTGTTTGATGAGGTCTTCAATATGCCGTAATTGCTGGCCCAGCTCGACCGGGCCGATGTTTGTCGTGGCCTTAGGCCATCTAGCGGAAATGCCCAGCGGCAAATGGTGATCTTCCAAACAGCGGCGCCACGCTTCTATCACTTCTGGGCGCACCCAATCGTTGGCGTCGGGAATTGTGCGGGTTGACTGCATCCATTGCCACGCTTGTTTAGGTCGGTCCACTTCAAACTCAAGCGCGTGCCTAATATGCAGTTCCTCTTTAATAATTTTTACATTTTCTGGGATTTTGTTATCAATAGCCATTGATGTCTCTTTAAGAGGTAACGCTAAGAAATAGTGCCAAAATCATCTCGATTTAACAGGTGTCCGGCCTAAGCCGCCAAATGGACATATCCACGGGTTAGCGAGTGTATAGTTGCTTCCGTTCACAATATGGCGGGGATGATGACGGCACTCAGTCGGGTAAAAACGCCTGTTAAAAAAACAGGTGCCTCGTCTTATCGGTGCTTAGGGTCTTCGTCTAAATTTAGCTAGGGCTGAATAGTTATTCAGTGCTGATAACTACTATAAAGAAGTTCAAGATAACAAAATCAAAAAAAAAGACAATGCGGCATAACGACGCATTGTCTTAACGCTATTAAGGAATAACGGAGGTGCCGAGTTCAGGCACAGGTAGGGAGGAAGGCAAAACAACGCGTAAAAACGCTTTCAAGACATATAAAACCCTATAAAAATGAAGGACAAGTTAAAGGACTAGCCGCTATGAATAAGCCTAAGCCAGTTGGGTGGGCAGCCTTAGCGAGGGTCACTTGCTAAGGCCGGATAAGTGTCATGGCGGGGCGTTAGTTGCCATTTAGACGCGGTTAGGTGGCCTACACAGGCCACCTGCCCGCAACGCTTGCGCCTTTATATACGCGGATCTTCCCGCGTTGCTGCCGCCCACTCGGGCGAATATCCGTCCATAATAGACAGGTCGGGTACTTCCATGATGACGGTTTCGGTGGTCATCATCGTCCCAACCACGCTGACGGCATTGCGCAACGCTAAGCGCATGACCTTAACGGGATCAATAATGCCTATATCCAAAAAATCGCCATAACGGTTGTTCAGGGTATCAAAGGTAAAATGGTCGTTATCTTCAGCATCTAAACGCGCCAACACGGCTTCGGTATTAAAACCCGCATTTTGGGTGATTTTTTGCAACGGCGCAGCCAAGGCTTGTTGCAAGATGATAAGCCCTTGCTGTTGGTCAGCATTCGCGCAAATCACGCCATCCAAGGCTTTAATGCAGCGGTATAAGGCCACGCCACCACCCGGCAGCACGCCTTCTTCTAAGGCGGCTTTTGCCGACATATAGGCGTTTTCAATGCGCACCATACGTTCTTTAATTTCAAAATCTGCCAAGCCACCGACGCTGAACATGCCCGTCATGCCATCCAAAAAGGCAATACGGTCTTCCAGCTCTTCGTAATCATGCTTATTGCCCGTCGGCGAACCATTGCCCGGTTTTTTCGCCAACACCACGGCGGCTTCTTGGCTTAAGGTTTCAATGCGTTCTTTAACGGCAGCAGGATCGCCTTTTGCGCCAATAATCGTCGTGGACTCTGCGGTCACGATGACGCGCTCGGCTTGGCCTAGTTGCGCCAAACTGACGTGTTCTAATTTAGGTGAACTGTAATCGGCCAGTATCGCCTGTCCGCCTGTCAGTAAGGCTAAATCCTTAAAACGGTTGTTGCGTTTATCGCCAAATCCGGGTGGCTTGACGGCCACCACTTTAAAAATGCCGCGCACATGGTTCAGCAACAATCCAGTCAAGGCTTTTTCGATGACGTTTTCGGCGATAATAAGTAGCGACCGCCCTTCGGCCTTGACTTCTTCCAACAGCGGGATCAAATCCATCATGTCAGTGATGTCGCGGTCGTACAGCAAGATATACGGGTTTTCCAACTCGGCCACTTCGCGGTTTTTGTCGGTCATAAAATACGGCGACAAATAGCCTTGCGGGTATTGCGCACCCTCGACGATCTCCATTTCATCGTTGCGGCTATTGCCCAGCTGAAAGTTTAACGTGCCTTGTACACCCAGTTTTTCTAGGGCAGTACTGAGCATTTTGCCGACTCCAGGTTCGTTTTTGGTGGCAACCGCCGCAATTTTTTCTATCCAATCGCCAGTCACACCCGTAACGGCTTTGTCTGCCAAGTTTTTTTCGACCAAAGCCAAGGCTATATCCAAGCCCTGTTTGAGTTGTAAGGGATGAAAGCCAGCGGCAACGCTTTTTAAGCACTCTTGCGCCAGTTTTTGCGCCAACACGATTGACGTAGTTGTGCCGTCACCGACTTGCCGCGAGACCGCCCCAGCAACATCGCGCAACATTCTGGCCCCTAAATCGGCAATGCGGTCATCAAAATTTATCGAACGCGCAACGGTCACACCGTCGCGGGTAAACATCGGCATTATGCCGTCTGTGCGGTGCTGTATCATCACCGCAGGGCCGTGGCTGCCTAGGGTGACTATCACCGCTTTGGCAACCCGGTCGATACCCGCCATCATTTTTAAGCGGGCTTCTGGGTTGTAAATAATCTGTTTGCTCATGGGCTTATAAGGCTATGTCAGTTATAGGTTAATAAAATATAGAGTCCGAAGCTGATAAATCTACATTAAAAGCCCTCTCCCTCAGGGAGAGGGTTGGGTGAGGGGATTTAATGCCGCTTTACTTCCTGTGTTCTCTATACGCTAGGGCGGCGTAGCTGGATTTAATTCAATGCCGATGCGGTAACGTCTGTAGCCTTGGCACTCCAGCCTTGTAGCCTTGTAGGCCGGAATCAGGCAGTTTGAACGCGAGTGAAAACTGCCGTTTCCGGCGCACCGCTCCCACGTTTTGCCGGAAACACCACTTTTCGCTATCGCTCAAAGCGGCTTATTCCGGCCTACAAAGCTATACGCTAGGGCGGCGTAGCTGGATTTAATTCAATGCCGATGCGGTAACGTCTGTAGCCTTGGCACTCCAGCCTTGTAGCCTTGTAGGCCGGAATAAGGCAGTTTGAACGCGAGTGAAAACTGCCGTTTCCGGCGCACCGTACCCACGATTTGCCGGAAACACCACTTTTCGCTAGCGCTCAAAGCGGCTTATTCCGGCCTACAAAGCTTGGGTAAAGTTAAATTCAAAGCTTAGAATTTAATTTCATAAACGTTTGCCCTACGGTGGCACGCGACTTATGGGCGCGGTTTAAGTGCGCCCAAGTGCGGATCAGGATTTTTTCCCAATAATCTAAAGTCCGTTTAAACTCCGCCTCTTCCTCGCCTATCAGTTCGCCATCCCAAAACTCGCGCAATTCTGCCACACGCGTTTCACCCAGCTTATGCACCAACTCTTGCTCTTCTATCACCAATTTCCTAATGGTGGTATCCAGTTGTAAGACCATCCCTGAAAGAAATTCAACATCATCCGGCTTCATACCCACCTCACTCTTGCTGTGCGCTGCAAGCTAGCCAAGCTTAAAAAAACAATTGGTGTTTAAATTGGTTTAACAACGCTTCGGCTTCGTTGTCGCGATTGGCAAAAAACTCGGAGGTAGGGGTTTTTAAAAATTCAGTGTAACCGTCTATGGCTTCTAAACTTTGGTCATCAATTTTATTAAAACCCATCGTCCAATCGGGAAAGCCACGGTCTTTAATGGGTTTGTTGTAAACCAGTATCACATCACGATGTCTGGCATCTTTGGCAATGGTGCTGAACAGGTTGTTCACGTCGTCGGGATCGCCTTCTAGGGCTTGCATAAAAAATCCGTCACGGAATAACAACATGCCTGTTATGTTCAGGCTGGCATTTTTTTCGCGGGCTTTTTTGAGCAAAGACTTCAGATGCTCATCGGACATCTCTTGGTTGGCTAGGCTTACATAAACTAAACAATTCAGTGACATGGCATGTTCCTTACTATTATTAGACTGTGTTGACGCTCTGCCCACTGTTAAGCAGGCGTGTTACGGCTTTAAACATTATTCTCGGTTTTATCGCCCACCCGGCAACGGCTAAAGCCGTTAAACGCCGACCGTATTTGCTCTCCTGCGGGCAAAGGCTTTATTAAGTGGACGCATCCATACTCAGGGCGGTTTATGTCGGGTTAGTACAACCCGACACCACACACCCCCTGTATACAAGGCGTGTTACGAACCGCTAGGCAAGAATTTTTCCAGATAGATGCGTTCTTTGGGGATGCCCATTTCTGCGCACACGGCAAAAGTAGCGTCTACCATGCCCGGAGGCCCGCATAAGTATAAGTCGGGTTTCGCGCCTGTTTCTTGCAAGTCGCGGCGTAAAATGTCCACTACGCTGCCTTTTTCGCAATGCCAGTCATCAGAACATTTCCAAACACAGTTGCGCAGTTCTAACGTGGGCATTTCCGCCGCCAACTTGTCCAGTTCGTCTAGGTGAAAAATTTCGGCTTCGGTATTCACACCAAAATAAATCACGCATTTTTGTGGTTCGTCCCATTCTTTCATGCGCCGCACCATCGATAATATCGGTGCCAACCCAGTGCCGCCCGCGACAAAATAACGGGGCGTAAAACCATTCTCTTTCAGGCCAAAAACGCCCGATGGGCCTTTCAGCGTAATGCGTTGCCCGACATGGGCATCGTTTTTCAGGTATTCGGAAAATTTGCCGCCATCCACGATGCGGATCAAAAACTCCAGATCGCCCTTTTTATTTGAGGTGTTGGCAGGGGAATACGAGCGTGTGGTCGTTGTGCCAGGAATTTCCAGATCGAAAAATTGCCCTGACTCAAATTTAATTTGTTTGTCGTCGCCTACGCGTTTCAGCTGAAACTTAACCACGTTAATGGAAATTTGCGACAATTCCACCACTTCGGCCTCAAAGGTCAAGCCTTCGGGTGAGAATGAAATGCGCTCAAAGGTATAAGGGACTTCAACTTCTATATCTGATGACGGATAGCAGCGGCATAACAATACTTCGCCAGCTTCTTCCTCTTCATACGGTAAGGCTTGGGAACTGAATTTACCCAAAACGTAATCGCCATCCGTGCATAAGCCTTTGCACGTCGCGCATCCGCCTTCACGGCACGATGACATTAAATAAATGTCTTGGCGCACGGCGGCGGTAATGACATCCTCATCAGAACGGCAATCAAAGCTTACCGATTCATTATCCTGCGTAATAATGGTTACTTGGTGCGTACTTGCCATTACTAAAGACTCCTGGTTTATTGATTGTTTTGTGTAGCGACATTAAAGAAGGCCAAAACATGATTGACGGCGCGTTTGGACGCATCCAGCGTTAATGAGCATCCTTCCTGCACCAATTTTTGGTCCCGATAAATCGTCCACCGCCACATAAACTCCAAATCTTCGGTATACGCGGTATAAGGATGGGTGTCATAGAGTTTGGTAAGCCCAGCATCGGCTGGTGGGGGCGTTGCTTGTTCGGACTGGTTTGCTGACGCTATCATGATGGCTTCTATTCTGTTGGAGTGGGGAGTGCAACAGCACTGCTCATAACAGTGCTGTTGCGTTTTGCCAAAGTATTTGCCCCGCACCTACATTACAAGGCAAACACTTAAACAAACTTGGGGCGACTGCTTACTGAAGCGTAATGACTTTTACGCCACGCACTTTACGCAGTTCTTCCAGCGGTAAGGCGTAGTAATCAGTGTTTCTCAATTCCATCAACTTAGTGCCTAATTGGCGGTCAGTGTCCAAAAACACGTTGACAGGCATGATAGGTGGCTTGCAAGCCAAACGGAAGTTGATGTGGATACGTTCTGCTTCGTACATATCTGTGCAAGCTTCCATTTTAGCCAAAACTTCATCAGCTACAGCTTGGGCATTTTTGCCGCAAGTGCAGTTGGTCAAGAATTGCGCATCGTTGAATTCGGCGTGTTTTAACAACGCGACTTTTTCTTCGATTTTGTTTTCAATCCACAGCCAGTCCAGTTCTAAAGAGAAATCTGTACGGAACACGCTGACGTGTTGGGCGCGGAAGTTAGTCAAAAACGCATGGCCTTCCGCAACAGTTTTAAGAGCGGCGATTTTGTTCGTCCATTCAGTGCGGTTGGGGTTATCGTGAATATTAGGCATGGTAATCTCCTATGCGGTTTCAAAGTCTTTGAGTTTTACGTCAAGACCCATGAGTTCGGAAGTGATGGTGAAGGTTTCGCCCAAGGTGTAAGCGCGACCGATAGTTGAAGACACGTCCACTAACAGGTCATAAACGCTGTAGTGTTTGCCTAACAATTCAGACACTTCGACGCAATCGATTTCGATTTTGCCAGTTGCTTTCAGCCACCAGAAACCTGCACGGTCTTCTACAACCAAAGTAGAGTTTTGGTCTTTGTGTGAACCCAACAAAATTTCTTCAACAACGGTGTTCAGTTCATCGGATTTTTTTAATACTAAAACCACGGTGTCACTTTCGTGTACGACTTGGTTTTCTTCTGCGAAATATTCATCAGCAAAGGCTGCGCCTGTTTTTTGCATGATGCCCGCATTATAGGCATTTGAATTTGTAGACATGTTGATTCCTTATTTAAGACCTGATAACACTGTTTTAACCAATGCCGCTGTATCGACTTTATAGCCAATAGGATCAGCGTAATCACGTTGCCAATCTTCAAAC
>JABFST010000386.1 GCA_013140465.1 Methylococcaceae bacterium | reverse complement strand
GCGTAGGGAAGCCTTGCAACATCGGGTCACTTACTACACGACAATGGCAGGCGCGAAAGCCGCGTGTTATGCCTTGGGTGAATTGGATGCGGGCGATGTGAATTGTTTGCAGGATTTGCATAAGAGTTTGAATTAGGTTTTGTGGTCGGGTTAGGGGATAGCCGTAACCCGACCTACGAATTTGATAAAAGGAGGTAAACATGCAAGCCATGATGATAGATAATGAGCTTTCGGCAGCGGTTAATGAAATTGCGCGTGAATTAAATATATCGCAACAGGACATCCTTAAACAAGCCATTGAGGACTATGTAAAAAAAATCAAAAAACATCAGGCTTTATTAGCGTTTGCAGGGATATTGCAAGAAAATGAAGCAGATGATTTATTGGCAACTATTCAGCAAAGCCGTGTCAATAAAACTACAGAATTTGATTTATGAAATATGCAATTGACAGCGATATTTTAATTTACTATTTGAAGAATCATCCTAAAGTGGTTGAAAGGTTTATAGACACTCCTATGGATGACCTATCAACTACGATTATTAATTATACTGAGTTATTATTTGGTGCTTATAAATCGGCTAAATTGGTTGAAAATCTAACAGCAATTCGGCATTTTTTAGATGCGCTAACAATTGTGCAATTTGACAAACAGTCAGCTGACATATTTGCACAGACAAAGGCACGGTTACAAAAAGAAGGTAATAGTGTTGCTGATATGGATTTATTGATTGCCAGCATCTGCTTAGCGAATAATTTAACGCTGGTAACGAATAATACGCGGCATTTTGAGAAAATTGCAGATTTGCCTTTAGAAAATTGGAGTCTTTAGATATTTTGTAGGTCGGGTTAGGCGATAGCCGTAACCCGATACATTGTGATGTGTGGTACAGTGTTTTTATACTCGGTTGGTTACAGCGGTTATAGCAGGTTAATTACTTGAAAGGGCTCAAAGCCAAGACCTGTCAGGTTTTTAAAACCTGACAGGTCTATATGTCTGTCACTAGCTAAGGTTGAAAGTACTGTATCTGTCGGGTTACGCTATCGCTAACCCGACCAGCTTAGTGGAGGTTTTTAAATGAAAGTGTTTATTTTTTTAATAATTATAATCTTTACACTTTCTGGCTGCGAAAATGAACAAGAACGAAAAGAAAAGGAGCACATCGCTTATCAGTTACTAATTTCTGGTTATTCTCTTGACCCTCAATGGTTTAAAAAAAGGATTAAACAAGAATTAAAAAACGAAGAATCCTTTAAGAGAGGAAGCTTCTTTGGAGTATTGTTATTATGTACACCTACAACGAGAGCTTTATCGTTAGCACTACTTTTTTTTCCAGCTTTTTTCTATGTGGCTATTAAAAAATTTGGCTATGGTAAAGGTTTTTCAATTGCTGCACTCATACCTTATGGGTGGTTTATTTTTTCTCAGATAATTAATGAATCGTTAAAACTTGCTCTATTTGCAGTTTTTGGTGAAGATTATTATTTTACATACCCGTTCATTCTATTTTGCACAGTATCTGTTTCACTATTGCTTTTTATGGTCTATAGCATTAAACCGCTATGGGGAATAATCACGCGAGGTTTGATTTTAAACAGGTTGCTTGGAACAATAGGGCTAGTTCTCGAAATGATAGGTACAATCTTCACTTTGCGGGATATTTTTGGTTTGATTATGTCAATCTAGCAACTAGCCCGTATGGAGCTTGCGGAATACGGGGGGCATGGTGCGAACGTTCCCGCATTCAGCGTTGCTACATGCGGGCTACGGCTGTATATCTCGTTCTCAAGCTCCGCTTGGGAATGCCTAGCCTCAAGCTCTGCTTGACGTTGGCGGGTAAGTTCGTATCAACCACCACCTTGGTAAAATACCACAAATCCAAATTTGTGAGGATGTAACAAATGACTATATCAGAACAACAACGCCAAAAAAAACTGGCAAAGAAAAAAAAGAAAAGAGGGGTAACCGTCAAAAAACCAACACTGTCGATGAGAAAAGCAAAACCTTATGCAAATTTTCCTATTCATGAGTGTTTGATTCCGACAAATTTATTTGCTTCAGGTATAGGAGAAGTGCTGGTAGCCCGGCGTGTTCCAAATGGTGATATAGCCATGAGTGTTTTTGTTATCGACGTTTTTTGTTTAGGTGTCAAAGATGCGATGTTTATGGTTGTGTCTGAATATACCTACGAACACGAATATAAAGCAAGAATGGCCGCAACAGGAAACAGGGATTTTGAAAAAATACATCAAACCTGTGCAAAAAAACTATTGGATGGTCTGGTCGATTACGCCAATGAATTGGGATTTTCTCCTCATCCTGATTATAAAAATGCCAAAGATATATTTGGTGATATTGATGCAAGCGCGTGTCCAGTGAAATATACCTACGGTAAGGACGGAAAGCCTTTTTATGCGAATGGCCCCTATGAATCGCCCGCTGATATTAAAAAAATCTTGCAAACGCTAACTAAAAAATGTGGGGCAGATGGATTTGACGCGTTGTATATGATGACGGACGACGAAGATGACGATTTATATGGTTAGGCCTCGTTCCAAAATGGCGCTTGGGAGTGCCTATTTTTAAGCGCTACTTGATATTAATAGTTCATGCCATCCCAAGCGGATCTTGGTAGTGGGCATCCCCAAGCTGTGGTTTGGGAGCCAGGTAATGTGATGTGTAGAAACGAAAAATAACTATGACTTGTAGGTAAAATAAGAGGCTATGCAATGAGTACGATACCCTTTGACACGCACGCTTTTTATGTTGAATTGGTAGAAAGTGGGTTGGCTGAAAAGACAGCCGATGCACTTACCAAAGCGGTGACAAAAATTGAACTGGCAAAATTAGACGACTTAGCAAGCAAGCGGGATTTGAAAGAGCTGGAGTTAAAAATTGCTGAAAACAAAGCCGAACTAGTTCGTTGGGTGGTCGGTGTTGGCTTGCTTCAAATAACCATTATCGCTGGCTTGATTTTTAAACTTGCTGACAAATTATAACAACGTGTTCAGCTGCGTTTATAGGATGTACTGAGGTAAAAAGCGTAACTACACAAGAAAAGGTGTGTTATTAACAAGCTCACTAAAAAACAATTAGCAGAATTAAATCATCTTGCCTCTATGCCCGATGATGCCATTGATACGAGCGATATTCCTGAGCAAACAGATTGGCAAAGTGCAAGTATTGGGCGGTTTTATTCTGCAACACACCAAAGCCATGTTAAATTGGATGATGATATGTTAGCGTGGTTTAAAGCTAATAGTGGTCGTCATTTTCAAAAAATGATTAATCAGGCACTGCGTGATTATATGCAGTTGCCTAATAAATCAACTTAGTAACTTATAGGGGCTAGTGTTTACCCCAACTTGAAATACATTAGGAGTGTTAAATAAAAATGGTTAAAGTACCCCTCACCATTAAAGGTGCAGAAAAATTACGCGCAGAATTAGAAGAATTAAAATCCGTTGTGCGCCCGCGTATTATTGCGTCTATTGCCACGGCCCGCGCACATGGTGATTTAAAAGAAAATGCCGAATACCACGCTGCTAAAGAGCAGCAAAGTTTTGCGGAAGGCCGCATTTCGGAAATTGAAGGCAAGTTGTCGAATGCGCAAATTATTGACATCACCAAAGTGGATGCCAATGGCAAAGTGGTGTTTGGCGCTACGGTTGAAATAGAAGATATAGACAGCGAAAAGCGCGTCGTTTATCAGATTGTTGGTGAAGATGAGGCCAGTATTAAGGAAGGCCGTATTTCTATAGGTTCACCAATCGCCCGCGCCTTAATTGGCAAAGAAGTCGAAGATATAGTCACAGTTAAAGCCCCAGGCGGTAATGTTGACTATGAAATTATTGCCATACACTATATTTAATGGTGGTCTTGGGCATTATCTGTTTAGGTTAATGCCCGAATTATAGAGAGCGCAGGAAGTAAAGCGACAATAAATCCCCTCACCCTACCCTCTCCCTCGGGGAGAGGGAGTTTAATGTAGATTTATCAGGTTCTGACTCTATATCTACCCTAGTTGCCTATTCTTTAGGCAATCATTATCAGGGCATAGACAAAGCTCTTATATCTTCAGTACTAATCGCTTTTGCGTGCAAGGCACTGGCCAGCAGTGCCTGATGGATACCTAGGGCCCTTAAGGCGTGTAAATCTGCCGTATTTCTCACCCCACCTGCTGCGACAAACTGTCGGTCAGGATAGGCTTGGCTATACGCGCTTAATTTGTCCAAATCGGGCCCTAGGTGGCTGCCAACGCGGTGTAAAGTCATGATAATCAAGGTGTCAGGCCAATACGCTGGGTTGGTAAACACGCTTTTTGCGCCTAAAGCGGTGTTGCCTGAAAAATCCAATGACAGCACAAAACGCGTATCTAAAGACTTAAGTTCACACACATTGTCATCGTTATACGATTCGCTGCCCAACACGGGCAAAGCATGGGCGGGGTAGGGATATTCGCGCTGATAACCGCAGTCTAGCCAAAATTGTCGCTTAGGGTGCTTAGCCAAAACGTTGGCGATGAGCGCCTGATGGCTGCCTTGCCCAGTAATGGCGTTTAAGTCGGCGATATAGAAAGTGTCAAACGGGTAAATGCTTAAAAATGCCGCGATCACGTCATGAACGTCAGCGGATGCGCACAACGGCGTATGAATGGCTTGGTAATGATCGCGTTGGCCTAGCTTGGCGTGGACGACCACACCGTCTTTAAGGTCGATGACGGGGATGATTTTCATGAAACGGTGGGCAAAGTCCAATGCTAAAATGGCAGGATGAAAATTTTAGTTTTTGAGTATATCACTGGCGGCGGTTTTAATAAGCGCGATTTACCCGACGCTTTGCTGGATGAAGGCTGTTTGATGCTGAACGCTTTGTTGGCAAATTTGCAGGTCTTGACTGCGGTCAGCGTGGTGTTGATGCTGGATAGCCGTTTGCAACAGCGGATAAACACGGCACAGCTCACGGCGGTGCAGATGAACCCCGAACACGACAGCCATGCCGAATTTGCCCGCTTAGCAGCAGCATGCGATGCTGTTTGGCCTATCGCCCCCGAATTTGACGGTATTTTGGCGGGCTTGTGCCAGCAAGTTGAAGGTTTGGGCAAACGCTTATTATGCCCGTCAGCTTATGCGGTAACGATTGCGGGGGACAAGTGGCTGACTTATCAGCAATTGTTAAAACATGGGATTGCCACTGTGCCGACTGCGCGTTTTGCTAACCAAACGTTGGCCTTCGCAGACGGCGGGCAATGGTTAGTCAAGCCTGTAGACGGCGTGGCCTGTGCCGACAGTTATGTGCTGTGTTCGGAGGCTGAGCTACACGCCATGCGCCAACGTACTGGCAATTATATTATCCAGCCCCACCTCAGCGGCAAAACAACCAGTATGTCGTGTTTGTTTAAACAAGGCCGCGCTTGGTTGTTATGCGTTAATTGCCAGCATTTTACCCTCGTCAACAACCAATATCAGTTGCAAGCCATCACCGTGAATGCAGCAGTGGACTTAAGCCCTTACCAAGCGTTGCTGACTGCCATTGCGCCCGCCGTACCCGGATTGTGGGGTTATGTGGGCATAGACTTAATTGAAACTGACGGGCAAGTGCAGGTTTTGGAAATCAACCCGCGCCTGACCACTTCGTTTGTCGGCATCCAAGACGCTCTCGGCATCAACGTCGCTGCACAGGTGTTGCAACTGCTAGACGGCGACCCTTCTTTAATCCGCACTTGCAATCAAGCGATTGCCCTCAAGGTACACAATGAGCCATAACACCCTCATCGGTTGGGATATAGGCGGCGCACATCTGAAAGCGGCGGTCATTAATTCTGCTGGGCAGTTGCAGGGCGTTTACCAACAACCCTGCCCGTTATGGCAGGGCTTGCAGCATTTGCAACAGGCCGTTGCCCACATTCAGCAACACATAGCCGACGATAAACCGCTGCACGCGCTGACCATGACGGGTGAACTGGTGGATTTGTTTGCCGATAGGGATGATGGCGTGCGGCAAATTTTGGCGACGATGGCAAGCTTGTTAGGGCTTCAGCCCGTTTGGGTGTTTGCGGGCGTAGCCGGATTTTTGCCGTTGGCGGCAGTCAACTCTAGCCATTATGCCGCTATTGCTTCGGCGAATTGGCTCGCCAGCGCAACTTACACGGCGCTAGCCGTCGGTGATGGCTTGTTTGTGGATATAGGCAGCACTACCACCGATATTCTGGTGCTTAAACAGGCTCAGGTGGTCACGCAAGCTTATACCGATTACCAACGCTTGCAGACGAAAGAGCTGGTGTACACAGGGGTGGTCAGGACAGCGGTGATGGCAGTCGCACACACGGCAATCGACAAAGGCCAAGAGATAGGCTTGATGGCAGAATATTTTGCGACGATGGCAGATGTGTACCGCGTCACTTTAGAATTAGACGAATTGCATGACCAAACCGACACCGCCGACGGTGCGGAAAAATCAGTGCTAGCCAGTGCACGGCGTTTGTCGCGTATGTTAGGCAGCGATTTTGTACCCGAAGACCTACCGCGCTGGCGGCAATTTGCCCAGCAAATCCGCGCCCAACAGCTGCAAAAAATACACCACGCCTGTGTGCAGCATATTGCAACGAAAGGCTTGGCAGACCATAGCCCGATGATAGGCGCAGGGGTAGGGCGGTTTTTAGTGCGGCAACTTGCCGATACATTAGGCCGACCCTATATCGATTTTACGGCCTTATTGCCCAGCGCAGAGTGCCCTACAGGCTTGACCGCCGCCGATTGCGCACCTGCGGTGGCGGTTGCCTATTTGGCGAATTTTCGTCATCCAGATACCCGCCAGTCTAATGAATAAGCCCGTCACTCCGCGCAAACCTCCTGCCGCCAAACCTGCGAGCCAAGACGGGCGCACTGCCAAGCCGCGTGCGCGTGGGGCAGGCAAAAAAACTGCCGACAAAACTACGCCTATCCCCCTTAAATATCGCTTGTTGCTGTGGCTAGTGGAAGTGCTGGCTTTGTTGGTGGCTGCGGTGTCGGCATTAATGGTGGTGCTGGGTTACTCGGCGCACTGGTTTTCAGGGACGCGGTTTTTTACCAGCCTGTTACCGTTTGCGGTAGGCATCATCGCCTTGATAGTCGTGACGGCGGGTATGTTGTTGGCGTGGTGGAAACTAAAACAACACGCCCAAAGCAGAGCGTTGGCTCAGCTTATGCCGTTGCTGTCCGTTTGCTTAGCCGTGTTGGTCGGCTGGTTTTCTATGCAGCCACAATTTGCCGATGCCCGCAGTCATTTCCGCACCCTGGTGGGCGGTAAACAAGAACAGGCAAAAGTGACGCTGACCCACCAAGTTTACGCCGCTTACCGCCGCCAAAATTTGGGGCAGCTACAGCGCATGTTCGCTAGGGCCGAAGCCTATCGCGGCATTATTGGCGATGCCGCGACGGCGTTTGACCTCGATGCCGATTTATTGCTGGGCGTTGCGGCGGCGGAATCGTCGTTCTTACCGCGTGACAGTAAAGACGGTGGGCAGGGTTTGTTCCAAATCACCAAAGTGCCGGACAACGTGGTTGCCGATGCGGGCTTGGCATTGTCTGAGCATAGCTTGTCACTACAAAAGCCTAAACATAATGCCTATTTGGCGGCGGCCACCTTACGCTATTATTTGACGCAAATGCACGACGATTTGTTTTTGGGTTTGTTGGCTTACAATATCGGCCCCGCAAATGGCGGGCTTAAATTTATCATGCAGCAATATGGCGCGACCGATTTTGTCACCATACAGCCGTATTTGCAGCAGTTGCCGCGCGATTACCCCATACGCGTGTTAAGTTATGCCTTGGCTTTTAGGATAGAACAAATGCAGGGCAAATTGCTGGCTTACGAAGAAGGCAACAATGCCGTGTTGATACAAAGCTTGGGCATACCCGGATTGCCTACCGATTTTTATGATTTTTTGCTGAGGGGCGCGTTTTAGGCGGCTTGCGCGACTGTGAAAGTATAGAGTCCTAAGCAGATAAATCTACATTAAACGCCCTCTCCCTCAGGAGAGTGTCGTAAAAGCCTGAATTTAAGTTGGATTAGCGCGGCGTAACTCAATTAAATCAAAATGTTATGCTTCTTTACATTGTGAACAACCGACCTTTTACGACACCCTCCTCAGGGAGAGGGTAGGGGTGAGGGGGATTAAATGTCGCTTTACTCCCTGCGTTCTCT
>JABFST010000023.1 GCA_013140465.1 Methylococcaceae bacterium | reverse complement strand
CTAATGGCTGTGGCAACGTCATGGGGCTTTCTCTCTGATAGTTAAAAGCTTCATAATATGGGTTGCCACTCCCTGTTTTTCAAGGGTAAACAGGGGGTTGGGGGCTTAAGTTGGCGCGTATGAGGTAAAGCCTTCACATCAACCGCCCCACCCCATATAGCTCCAGGAATTATGTTTTTCGCATAATATGTATGATCAAACATTTGCCTTATACTTGGAATATGGTATAAGAGCAAGTCAGCTTCAACCAATTGGCCAACAGTACTTAACGGGCAATTTACGTCAAAAGTGTATCTTTTGTCAGGAATGGCCAGATTAAAAATTCCACCGTGCTTTAAAACCTCATTTATCCCACGAAACCAACCTAACATATTAGGGACGTGTTCTATCACATGACTTGCAATAAAATAATCGAAACAATGCCTATCTCCAACTATTTCAGCTAATGAACCTGATCCTGACCAAACATAATCAACATTAACCATTTTATTTACACGGTCAGAATAGGCTTGATGCTTAAGTTTCAGTGTGTCAGTATCCGTATAATCAATAAACTTTATATCTCCATTTGTTGGTTTAACAATTGGATTATTGAGGGCACCTATTTCAACACCCTTTTGAGTGACTGGGTTAACGAGATAAGTTAAAAGTTCCTCTCTGAAACCGGATGATTTATATTCATCATAAATTACTTTAGAATCACTCATTATCAAACCTGCCTTGATTTTAATTAACAAAAATAGCGTTAAACATATCAACTAACTCTTGCACTTGGTCTGATGAGTACCTAATATGTCCTGACTTAGAAAGCCCTTTATATTTTTTGGGCGCACGGTCAATTTCATGGAGCACCACTTGTAGATTTTCAGTGGTGGGGCTAATCCTAAAACCATTTTCAGGGGTAATATCCTCACCTATCGCCCCGACATCTGAACCCACCACCCAGCAACCACAAGCCGCTGCTTCGCGGGTGACCAAGCCAAAGCTTTCAAGACAAATAGAAGGCGCAAACAAGACATCTATGCGACGATATAAATCTTGGATGTTTTCTTGGTTGACGCGGCCCACAATAGTGACATTCGTGTTTCCCCATTGGCTTTGGCTAAGATAACCTTGTTCTTTAGTATGGTCTACGACCAGTATTTCTATATTTGAAAACTTGTGCGTTTGGACAGCCGCCTTAAACAGATCAAAGCCTTTATGGGGCGACATGCTACCAATATGGGCACAAATAACTTTTTCACTATAGCAGGTATTTTTTTCTGCCCACGCCACTTGGTCTGAAATGCCATTCTTGTTGGTCACGACATTTGTGACACCATTTTTTGCGTAAATCTGACGAAATGTCTCAGATACCGCAAGTACTCCATTAGAAGCGGACAACAGCCCTTTTAAGTAGACTCTCCGCTTAAGCGATTGTTCTAAAGTAACGCCCTCGCGCAGCGTAAAGGGTTCAAAGGGGTCTGGATGCCCATCAGGATAAACCCTACCCAATTGATCCATTAAAAACTGGTGGTCAGATATCCACCAAGCATCATGAACCGTAATAAAATGCGGAATACCCCGCTTTTGCGTTACCTCGACAATGCTTCCTGTTAAAGCTTGAATACAATGAAAATGCACCAAATCCGGCTGTTCAAAAGCTAAAAAATTGTCAAATAAAACGGCGACTTCTTCATCTTTTTCATGCCAATTGGTGCTGACGGTCAAAGCTACGGCAAGCGCATAAACCCGATATCCGTCATAAGGGTAAACCGTAAGCTTATATTTTCCCGAACTTTCTGTGTCTGCGGTAAATACAACTAGCTCAAAATCATCGCTATACTGATTGGCTAGTGTTGACACCTCATCGACCACAATGCGGGTGGCCCCACCCAACGTTTTAGGCGGGTAAAAAATATTAACAAAGGCAATTTTTTTCTTTGGTTTTATCATTTTATTCATCCGCAACCATCAATTGATGATTCGAGAGCGCGCTCGTCATTATTTGCTGGATATTGTCCGCCAATACCGGAACTGAATATTCCGCCTTAACCCGATCGTAGGCTTTGCTGCCAATGCGCCGACGCAAATCAGCGTTTTCCACCAGTTGTTTCAGGGTGCCATACCACTCTTGCTCGCCACTGACCACAAAGCCATCTACGCCATGTTCAATGACATCTAAGTAATTTTGGGTACGGCTAACCACTGAAGGGATAGAAAAAACACCCGCCTCGAACCATTTCAATTCGCTTTTACATCCAGACAAGACGTTGTCATGTAACACCGCCAAATTAATGTCTGCCCCAGACAAATAGGCCAAATAGGCATCAATATCTTTTACAAAAGGCACTTGTGCGACCTTGCCTTCAAATTCAGCAAGAAATGTATCGGGCAATGAAAGATAGCCGACTATCGTCAGCTTAACATGCTTATGCTCTTTTAAAATGCGCGATATTGCGGGCAAGGCTTCAACAATAAAGTCAGTGTTGTGTGCCAATGTCCCACTACCGTAAAACAAATTGATGTAATCTTTCACCCCAAGGGCTACTTGTTGGTAGCGCGTGTATTTGTCTAATCCGTTTCTATGTAAATATCCCTTTTTGCTTTGGCTTAAAGGGGCTAGTTTTTCCAACAATGGCAACGTTGATGCAATGGCATATTCACATCGGCCCGCTATGGCGCGAACCGAACCTATGTCTTTTGTTAGATTGGTATAAATGGCCAGTGACACCTGACCGCCATAAGTTTCTATGGGGGGTACACTAAAGCTTTCAAAGAGAAGGTCGTCCACCTCATAAAAGGTAACCTTTCCTAGTGCTTTTGCATACTCCACCAGTTTCAGTATGCCCGGGGTGGCTGGGACGCGGTAAAAAATAATCAAGTCATAAAAGTTGATTAAACTTAAAGCCAATTCGTATTCATGCCAAACGACTGTTTCTGCATGGTAACCTGCATACGCCAATTGTTCTAACTTTTGCTCAATACGATACCGAAAGCATTGCGGAAGCACATCTTGCGGTAACCCTACAATAAGCACACGCCCACTATTTAAGCTATTCGACAATGGTTTAACTGAGTTTTGCCTAAACACTTGGGCATAACACTTGCCAATAAAAGCGGTTACCCGTTCATATTCAGTGATTAGCTTTTCCCTATTTTGTGCAACCGCCAAACACTCTATTTTCTGTTCCTCTGCGCCCCAATAGTCATTGATATATTCGTCAAGGCTTAGCATCATTAATTCAGCCCCAGGGTAAGCCTTAAGCCCTGTACAAATAGTTTGAATGGCAGTCTCGTACTGTCCTGACAACTTTTGCGCCCGTGCCATATTCACATAAACCCAATGTGAAGAACTACCTAAGTCCAATGCGATAGTGTAGTGCCCTATAGCTTGATAATGTCTGCCATTCACTAAAGCGAGATTGCCCAAATGCTCATGCGCCGTAGATATGTCCATAAACAACAATGACAATCGATAGAGTTCGATTGCTTGCTCATGTTGCCCAGCCCCCTCATAATGTTGTGCAAGTGACACATAAAAATGGGCATTTATTCCTGCGTCTTCGTGGATACTGAGTTTACGCACAGGGGATTGCTTTAGTACCGCAAAAACTGCCTGATAAAAATCATCAAAATGTTCGCATGGATTGAGGCGATGGATTTCCCCCAGATTCAAGCCTGCCGGCAAACTGTCTTCACTAAGCCAGTATGATGCCAGCAATTCAACAAGCGTCAGCTCGTCTTCGGTTTCGCTGGCTGCCAAATCGTGTTGCTTGTTTTTCATGGTGTGCCGCGCCTCTGCAAGCCTTAACAAACTTCCTAGCACGGGGGTTTTAAGCCGTTTATGATGCCGAATCGCGTCATCCAATCCGGCAATTGTTACTTGACGTGATTTTCCTTCCACACTATTACTTAGTTGGGCAAGTATTTCGACTTTACTGACACCCGCCTGTAGCCGCGCCAGATAGTAACTCATGCCCTCAGAATCAGGATGACGGCCTAGCAGGGTACGATAAGCATTCACGATAAATTGCGAATCATCATAAGACAACAATTTCCTTAAGGTTAGAGACGCAATGCTAGTCTGATTTGAAGACATATAAAAATCCTGTTGTGTGTTGTAAATAAGGCATCGGAACAAAACAAGGAGGCTTACAACCCACTCACCCCGTTCATTAAAACCAATGGATCAGTGCTGACTTTTGCCCATCCTCTTGTTATCAAAGAACTTCAACCACTGTCCAAGGATAGGTATTTTAAAGTATTTTTGATACCGGACGGCCTTGTTAAGGCCGACAACATTTACTCGCCGTAACTTTCCTTCTGGGCCTTTGAGTAGCTGGGCAAGTATTTCGACCTTGCTGACACCTGACTGTAGCCTATTATAGTAATAGTTCATACCCTCTGGATCAGGCACACGACCCAACAGGGTAACATAAGCGTTATTGATGAAAGATTCGCCATCATATGACAACAGGCCCGCTAAACCCACTGACTGCTTTTTAAGCGGTAGCAAGTTTCGGCTATTTTCTTGACCCAGATCATTCCCGCCCAACAAGTGTAACGCGGACATTAACCGCCAAAAATAGTTTTTCCGCATGGCCTTTATTTGGTGCTGTAAGCGCAAAATCAACTGCTCTTGTTCCGCATCCTTAGCTTTGCCATATTCTGCTAATTTTGCCAACTCATCTTGTTGTGTTTGTAACTGCGTTTGTAACTGCGCTTGTAAGACCTGCTCGCGCTCGTACTGCAAACGGCTTTGTTCAGCCATTTTCAGCTCATGCGCCTGATGAGTTTCTTGTAATTCAAGGACGTAGGCTTTTTCCCGTTCCGTTAAGCTTAGCACCTGCGCTTCAAACTGTTGCCGTGCTTGATCCAGAGACAAAAACGCAATACGTTCACGCTCTGCGTACTGACGAATCAGATCATTTTTTTGCAACTCATAAGCTTGATGTATTTCCTGCCGCTGTAAAGAATCCGCTTTTTCGCGTTCGACCTGCCCAATCAAATAACTTTCTAGCCGTTGCTGTACTTGGGATAACTGACCATGCAACAACTGTTCCCGTTCGGTAAATTGCAGACGCTGTTCATCCACTTGTGAGTCATGGAGTCGCTGCATTGCCTGCAACTGTTCGGAAAATACATTTTCGCGCACATTCTGTTCGGCTAGGCATGCTTCCAAATGTTGTTGCACCTCGGTAAGCTGCAATTTTAGCGTCTGCTCCCTTTCAGTTTGTTCACTGTTATGCCGTTCATAATTCTGCTGCATTTCTTGCAACTGTAAAACCACTGTCTGTTCACGCCCAGTCAGCTCATGCAATTGGGTCTCTAAATACGACCTCCCTTGAACAAGCTCAGCAATTTGTCCTAAAAGGTTTTCTTCCCAGCGCAAATTCAATTTCATGCGATTAAGTTCATCGCACCATAACACCGTGCAAGCATGGAATGCAGGATTTTCTAATAGTTGATTATCATTAGTAATTTCTAAAAGCGTAGCATACAGTTCTTGCACAAACTGTGGGCAAGCTTGATCTATAGCAAGATCGTTTACGTTATAGACGCTGTGCCGCAAGCTCTCATCAAGAAAATCTGTTAGATAGAGCTGCAATGCCTCATGGCTGAGGCCCAGCCCAAGACGCATGGCAATCAACTCAAGATGTTGTTGTGGCGCATCTAAAAACCGATCGTAATCAATAAGGACACGGTTATGCCCTTGGCTATAAAAAAGGCTGGGGAGTACATGCCCCAACCAAAGCATATAGCTTTTTTCTGGTGTAAAACCATCCCGCTTCGTGAGCGATTGAACTACGCTGAGTGGGTTGCGTATTGCTAGCACATAGTTGACATCAAAACCGCAATGCGCAAATACCCGATCCCAAAACGGCAACAGTCTTGGTATGCGCGGATCTTTAAATCCAAAAATGGAGACTTCAGCCATTTTTTGCCGAAGTAAATTAACCGCCGTAAGAAAATAGCCCTTTCTGCACAAACTTTCCACGTCACTGGCTTCTATAGGCGGCAGACCATGCCAGACACTTCCCAGTGCTTGTAGCATGTGGATGTTCAATTCAAATAAGTCGATGTCTTCAAAAAAACCTTTGTTATTACTGCCCTCCATTGGTGCCAATAAATGGTCGCCCAGCTCCACGCCGACAACATTAAGGGCACGCGTAAGGGTGCTAGTGCCACTACGGTGCATTCCCAATACAACAACCACGCGTTTATTGGCAGGTGTCATTAGCACCACCTACCTGATATGTGAAGCTAACCTCATAGGCAGCGGCACCGCACAAACCTGAAGCTATCTTGTTGAAAGGAAAACAAACAGAATCCATAAAGGCGTAAACGCAGATATACCCCTGATAGGGATAATGGGATTGAGGAGAATATTGTAAAGGCATGATGAAGCTAAGCTTCACTGGATTGATAAAAATGATACGCGTCTTCGATTTGGTTAAACCCGTGCAGCTTGCCATTGACCAAAACTGCCGCATGTTCGCAATGGTCACGCACAAAATCGGCGTTGTGGGAAACGATAATCATCGCGCGGTCGCGGCGTTTTTCAAACAGTTCGATGCGGCTTTTTTTCTGGAAACGGTTGTCGCCTACGGCAATCACTTCGTCGATTAAAAAACAGTCGAATTCAATCGCCATAGAGATGCCAAACGCCAAGCGTGCGCGCATACCCGAGGAGTATTTTTTGACGGGTTCGCGCAAATAAATCCCTAACTCTGAAAATTCTTCGACAAATCGGATAGTGGGTTCTATCGGCGCACCATAAACTCGGCATATAAACCGGATATTATCCAAGCCTGTGAGACTGCCTTGAAATGCGCCGCCAAAAGCCAGCGGCCATGAGATGCTCATGCCCCGGTAGATGCGCCCGCTAGTAGGCAACTCGATACCGCTGATGAGCCGGATGAGTGTGGATTTGCCCGCGCCGTTGCGGCCTAAAATACCCAAACGTTCGCCGCGTTCGACGCGCAGGTTGACGCCTTCCAAGATCATGCGTTGGCCCTGGCGGGTGTCATAAGATTTGTTGATATTGCTCAGGACGATCATTCTGGTTCCACGCGCCGTCCCGCTTCCCTCACCAATGCCAAGCCCAGCAACAGCATGATGGAATCGACGGTGATTAAGTAAAAAGGCGATTCATAAGTGCGGACTGCCGAACCAAAATAACCATGACGTATCATTTCTGTACCATGCACCATAGGCACCCACAACAAAAAGTTTTGGATAGATTTGGGGAACCAATCAACCATAAACGCTGCGCCGGATAAGGGGAACATCAGATAAGTGAAAATATGCCAGACCCTGTCTATAACTTCAGACCGTTCTGATGCCGCACCCACAATTAAACCCAAGCCTAGCGCAAACCAGGCCAGCAATATCCAGCCGATGACGGCGGTAAGAATATCAGCAGGGAATTTCATCCAGCCCGCAAAGCTAAAAACAAAGGTCAACACTACACAAGAACTGGTCGCCCCAGCGATTTCCAAAATCAATCTTGCGGCAAACAGGTCGAACACTTTCACATGACGGTGATAGAGCAGACTAAGGTTGACTTCAATGGCCTTTACCGAACGGTTACTGCAATTTCGCCACAGCAACAACGATGAATAGCCAGTCACGGCGAACGCGGTAATCGGAAGGTCAGTGCCATGTGTGGCCTTAATCATAGCCCACAATGTGGTCACGCCTAAGGTGAACAGCATAGGCTCAAAAAACAGCCACAAAAACCCGATATTATGGCGACCATAACGGGTAATGATTTCGCGCATGATCAGCGCACCAATCACGCGCAACTGGATGGCTAAAGAGTGTCTGAAGGTTGGCGTTGGCAGACTCATGCGTTGCGGCTTAATCTTTGTGCTCACGCACACCCGCCAGCAGGATGGCCAGTACGCCCCACGCAATCATGCCCATCACAAACGTCGTCAAGATGCCGCGCAAACGATAGGGCTGCATCGCCATATCGGGTTTGCTGGGCTGTACTATGCGCTCCAAATACAGTTGTTTTCGTTGAGCGTCATTACGCGCTTGTTCTAAAGACACCAAAGCACTGCCCAATTGTTTGTCGGCAAATTCGCGGTCTAGCGCCAAACGTTGGTATTCTGCCGCTTTTTTAGCCAAGGAGCGGTCGCCGCCCGCGACACGGCTGGTTTCGAGTTCGATTTCATGGCGCAGGTTTTGTACCCGCAATTGTAAGGAAGGTATCTGTGGGTTATTTTTGGTGAAGGTTTGTAGCTGTATCAAC
>JABFST010000094.1 GCA_013140465.1 Methylococcaceae bacterium | reverse complement strand
ATCAAAATGTTATGCTTCTTTACATTGTGAACAACCGACCTTTTACGACACCTTCCAGTAACGGCTAAATAATAGGTTTGGTAGCTATTTAATAAGGTGATGATATTTTTCTTGTTATTAAAAATATCAATCACAACATTGGTGTCCAAGGCGATTTTTTCTTTCACCATTCACCTTCAATTTTATTAAATTCATTGCTTATGATGTTTTTCATTTCTTGGGCATCGGCATCATTCAGGCAACCTGCAAATCGTGATAAAACCTTGCTGATTTTGGCAATGTTCTGTTTGAGCAATTGCATCATTTCAA
This sequence comes from Methylococcaceae bacterium, assembly GCA_013140465.1. Lineage (GTDB taxonomy): Bacteria > Pseudomonadota > Gammaproteobacteria > Methylococcales > Methylomonadaceae > Methylobacter_C. The sequence goes on along the minus strand of JABFST010000094.1, from coordinate 8,017 downwards.
AGAGTTGTACCAAAGCAATCGGGTTATCAATTTCTTCAATTTCTGCAATCAATTGTTGCTTTACGGTCATATTGGCTCTCCTAACGTTATTTTTTATGATTTTACCGCTGCTGCTTTCCGTTGTGCTATGCGCTTGGATGGTGTAAATCAACGGCACTATCCCGCATCATGGCGCGAACTCTTCGATCATTTCTGCTGCGCTTAGATCGACTAGTGGCACACCCTCTTTTGCTGCCACCATCGGCAAAGCTAGTACACCCATAGCTGGCGCACGATTTCTTCGGGCGCGGTTTTACCGTCTTCAACATTTAGTGGTTTTGGGATAATAGCCTAAGATGTCACCATAAAATCCTGCACCGTTCGCGTGATAGGGTTGCTAAGGGCATGTCGGTTCACCCAGTTTGACTGGGTAGTGTGGGCGACAAAATCAAGGTGTATTGAGTTGTGCAGTCGGCAGGATAGTAAGTTGTTGGTGTTGCAATCTCCGTGTATTCGTCTATCCCAATGGCGTGGGCGGCTACCTTAATAAAAATGCGACCCAAGCCACAGTTTTAAGAATAATAAGAGAAAGGCTGAGAAATGGATTTTTTGATATTTTTGCCAGCTCGAATATCCCTGTAGTGACAGGGGCTGTGCAACAGATTTCTTTTGAAAAAAACCTAAACTTTAAACAAAGCGTATTCAAGTTAGGGTTTTGCGTAGCCGCCATTTCAGCCAATTCCCCAAAATGGTGGCCTCTTTAACATATCAGGTTATCATTAGTTGTAGGCAATAGTGGTAAACCTGCGAGGTTTTAAGAACCTCGCAGGTCTTTATCCTGCCGCTAATGAAAAGTTACCGACATACGAACTTAATTTCATGTTTTTATTGACATTAAATTATTTTTAGTTTTCGTCTTACTAAAAAACTATCAAATCCTATAACACAAGCCGCTTTGGCTATTTAGCCAAACCTGATTTGTTATAGCTAAAATACATCAACGCCGCTCCTACGATAATCATAGGCAAGGATAGTATTTGCCCCATTGTCACCCAATCTAAGGCCAGGTAACCCAAGTGGGCATCAGGCATTCTGAAAAACTCAACAAAAAACCGGAAACAACCGTACAAGCACACCGCCATGCCAGTAGCGGCACCGATAGGGCGTTGTTTCTGGACATACAGGTTCAAGATTATAAATAACACCAAGCCTTCCAAGAAGGCTTCGTACAGTTGTGAGGGATGCCTAGCAAAAGCGCCGCCGTTGGGAAACACCATTGCCCAAGGCACATCTGTCGGCCTACCCCAAAGTTCGGAGTTTATAAAATTGCCTATCCGCCCTGCCCCCAAACCGATTGGTGACAAGGGTGCGATGATGTCGGTCAGTTGTAATAAGGTGCAGCCCTGTTTTTTGGCAAAAAACCACATCGCGATAAACACGCCTAACATGCCGCCGTGAAACGACATGCCGCCTTGCCAGATTTTTATCAAGATAATCGGGTTGGCTAAAAACTCGCTAAAGTTATAAAACAAGATATAACCGATACGCCCGCCCAATATTACGCCTAAGGCACCGTAGGTCACCAAATCTTCTATGGCTTCCGGTTTTATCGGGGACCACGGCTGCTTGGCCCGCTGTTGGCCTATCAGCCAAACTGCGGCAAAACCTAGCAAGTACATCAAGCCATACCAATGGATTTTAACAGGGCCTACCGCTAGGGCAATCGGGTCTATTTGTGGAAAAGTTAGCATGGTTAAACGTCCAGATTGGTTACATCTAAGGCATTTTTTACAATAAAGTCGCGGCGGGGTTCCACCACATCGCCCATGAGTGTGGTAAAAATCTCATCGGCGGCAATCACGTCTTCTATCCTGACTTGCAGCAACCTGCGGTTATTGGCATCGAGTGTGGTTTCCCACAGCTGTTCGGGGTTCATCTCGCCTAAGCCTTTATAACGTTGGATATGCTGGCCTTTTTTAATTTCCTTCATCATCCATTCAAATGCCTGTTTAAAGCTGCTGACGGGCTGCTGACGTTCGCCCATTTTCATGTATGATCCTACACCAAACATGTCGGCGGTGTCTTCGGCATATTGGGCAATTTTTAGATAATCTTTGCCGTTAAAAAAGCTGGACGGCAACACGAAGGTTTTGCTGATGCCGTGTAAGCGTTTGCTGACCACGATGGAAAAGTCTAGGCTGCTTTTATAGTCTAGCTCTATGGTAAAAATGGCTTTGCTGTAGCAGTCCGCCAGTTTTTGTTCGAGCAGCGCAAACCATGCGCCTAATTTGTCGGGGTTTTGTTTGAGTTCGTCAGTGATGACGGGCATATAGGCAAACTGTTCCAAGAACACGTCGTCGTAGCGTCTTGCCAAACGGTTGATGACGGCTTCTACGCCAGTAAATTCTTTGGCGAGTTTTTCCAAACCTTGGCCTTGGATAGGCGGCGCGGTTTCGTCGGTGAACAACTGGGCTTTGTCCAAGGCCAGTTGGATCAGGTACTCATTGAGCTGGGCATCGTCTTTGACATAATGTTCTTGTTTGCCTTTTTTGACTTTGTATAGCGGCGGCTGGGCAATGTAGATATAGCCTTTCTCGACTATCTCGGGCAATTGCCGATAAAAGAAGGTTAGCAATAAGGTTCTGATGTGCGAGCCGTCCACGTCCGCGTCGGTCATGATAATAATGCGGTGGTAGCGCAATTTGGCCAGGTTGTATTCATCTTTGCCGATGCCACAACCTAAGGCGGTAATTAAGGTGCCGACTTCTTCTGAGGAAATCATTTTGTCAAAGCGGGCTTTTTCGACGTTGAGGATTTTACCCTTCAATGGCAATATCGCTTGGGTGCGCCTATCCCTGCCCTGCTTTGCCGAACCGCCCGCCGAATCCCCTTCCACTAAAAACAATTCCGACAAGGCTGGATCTTTTTCTTGGCAATCCGCCAGTTTGCCCGGTAGGCCAGCAATATCCAATGTGGTTTTGCGGCGAGTCATGTCACGCGCTTTACGCGCGGCTTCCCTGGCCCTAGCGGCTTCAATGATTTTAGCGACGATGGCTTTGGCGATTTGCGGTTTTTCCAGCAAAAACTCTTGCAGCTTTTCGTTCATGGTCGATTCGACCAAGGGTTTGACTTCTGACGAGACCAGCTTGTCTTTGGTTTGTGAGGAAAACTTTGGATCAGGCACTTTAACCGACAGCACAGCGGTCAAGCCTTCGCGTGCGTCATCGCCTGTGGTTTGTACTTTTTCTTTTTTAGCCAAGCCGCTGGTTTCTATGTATTGGTTGATCGTGCGGGTTAATGCGCCCCTAAAACCTGCCAAATGGCTACCGCCATCCCGTTGCGGAATATTGTTGGTATAGCAGAACACATTCTCTTGGTAAGAGTCATTCCATTGCATTGCCACTTCTACGGTCACGCCTTCTTTTTCAGCGACAAAATGAAACACTTCTGGAAACAGCGGGGTTTTGTTTTTATTAAGATGCTCTACAAATGCGCTAATGCCGCCTTCAAACTCAAACACGTCCTGGCGGTCACTACGCTCGTCTTGCAAGCTAATACGCACACCCGAGTTTAAGAATGACAGCTCACGCAGGCGTTTTGCCAAAATGTCGTAATGGAATTCGACATCGGTAAAGGTTTCTGAGCTAGGCTTAAAATTTATCAATGTGCCTGAGCCAACTGCGGGGCCTACCGCCGCTAACGGAGCAACTGGATTGCCCATGCGGTATTGTTGTTTATATAACTGACCGTTTTTGCGCACTTCCAAATTTAATTCTTCGGACAAGGCGTTGACGACTGACACCCCTACCCCGTGCAAACCGCCGGACACTTTATAGGCGTTGTCATCAAACTTACCGCCCGCGTGCAATACCGTCATAATCACTTCGGCAGCTGAACGGCCTTCTTCTTTATGGATGTCTACCGGAATGCCGCGACCATCATCAGAAACCGATACCGAACCATTGTGGTGTATCAACACCTTGACTTCTTTGCAGTAGCCCGCCAGTGCTTCGTCTATGGAATTGTCCACCACTTCAAAAACCATGTGATGTAAACCAGAACCATCATCCGTGTCGCCGATATACATACCCGGACGTTTTCTTACCGCATCCAGTCCTTTTAAGACTTGAATATTGGAACTGTCGTACTGATCGTTAGTGTTACTCATGACTCTCCTGCTTTTGTTGAGGTGCATGTTCCACGTGGAACATTACACTTGCTTTATATTGCCATGTTCCACGTGGAACATTTTGTAATTTGAAAGTTGGCTTAAATCGCCTAAGTCGGCTTGTTCAGTGGCGGTAATAAACACTTGACCACCTAATTGGGCCAGGTAAGCCAATAATTTTGCGCGGTTTAACACATCCAGTTCGGCGGCAAAATCGTCGATTAACAAACAAGCCTTGTGGTCGTGTTCATTTGCCAGCAATTGCACTTGTGCCAATTTCAGGGCCATCACCAATAATTTGAGTTGCCCGCGTGAAACAACATCTTTAGCCAAACGTTGTTCCACTAACAAATGAAAATCACCACGATGCGGGCCGCTATGGGTAAATCCATAACGTAGGTCTTTTTCCCTATCGGCTTCTAGCACTGCATGAAAATCGTGACATGTGTCCCAACCAGAAATGAGTTTGATGTCGAGTTGGGGCAGGTCCAGAAATTGCTGGTTGATCGCCGTAAACAAGGGTTTGAATTTCTGTAAATAATCCTCACGGTATTGGTTGACTATTGTACCGTAATAAACCAGTTCCTTATCCCAAACATTGAGTTGCTTAAGCTCACGCGTTTTTAACAAGGCGTTACGTTGTGCCAAGGCTTTTTTAAAATGCCGCCATACGGGCAGAAAATTGGCATTGTCATTAAACACACCCCAATCCAAAAACTCCCTACGCAATTGCGGACCAGCATCCAACAATTCATAACTTTTCGGGTGGATGATTTGTAAGGGCAGGGCATAGGCCAAATCGGAACGTTTTTGGGTGTTCTCTTGGTTGATCCGGCAGCAAAAATTTTTGCTATCGAGTTGGATGCCTAAATGCAGTTGGCTACCATTGCTTTGTAAGGTTTGCGCCGACACCAGCAATTGGTTGTGGGCAAAATGAATGACCGATTTAATGGAGGGCGTACGAAACGACCGCGCACGCCCTAAAATATAAATGGCTTCGATGAACGCGCTTTTGCCACTGGCATTCGCCCCTACAATAAAATTGAGGGTAGGGGAGGGCGATAGCGTAAGGTGTTGAATATTTCTGACCGCGTAAATATCCAGCTTGACTAGACTCATCGGAAAATCTTATAGCCTCATCGGCATAACGATGAATTTGTAAACATTGTCGTTAGGTTCATCAATAAAACAGCTGCTGATATTTTTGGCTATGGTTAGTACCGCGAGTTCAGAATCTAAATTGCTGACGGCATCCAATAAATATTGGGCATTAAAAGCAATGGTCAAGGGTTCTCCTAAATACTCAATCGCCAATTCTTCTTCGGCTTCGTCATGTTCAGGATTGTGCGTGCTGATGCGTAAGCTTTCAGTGGAAATATCCAAGGTGATGCCCTTAAATTTTTCGTTGGACAAAATCGCCACGCGGGTCAGGGCTTCTTTCAGCCATTGCTTTTGGATATGGATAGAATTGAGCAATTCTTGTTGGAACACTTTGCCAAAATCGGGATATTTGGAATCGACCAGTTTTGCCGAAAAAATTAAGTCCTTAATAAAAATACGGATGTTATTTGCTGAAAACTGCACTTTCAACTCAGCTTCGGCATCGTCCAATAAACGACTAAGCTCTAACACGCCTTTTCTGGGCAAAATAATCCTCGCCTCATAACCCGTACCTACATCCAATTGGTCTTCATATAAGGACAAACGATGCCCATCCGATGCCACTAATTTGATTTTGCTGTTGGAGATGTTCAGCAACAAGCCATTCAGGTAATAGCGCACATCTTGGTTAGCCATACAAAAAATGGTTTTTTCCAAGGCTTTTTTTAATTTGCCCGCATTGATAAAAAATTCTTTATCTAAAGCCGATTCCGAAAACTCGGGATAATTTTCAGCGGGCAAACAACTTAAAGAAAAACGGCTGCGGTTGGATAAGATTTTTACCTTATCGTCTTGTTGTTCAAATTTTATTTCCGAACCTGTCGGCAACAATCGGCAAATGTCTAAAAACTTTCTGGCGGGTACGGTGATGGCCCCGGGTGTTGCCAACGCTATATTAATTTTGGCAACAATCTGAATTTCTAAATCCGTCCCTGTTAACGACAAAACCTCATCTTTAATCACCATCAGCACATTGGCAAGCACAGGCATGGTTTGTCTTTTTTCAATAACGCTAACGATTTGTTGTAGAGGCGTCAGCAATTCTTCTCTATTAATAATGAATTTCATAGTGTGTGATTGGCTATTAATGGATCTGTTAATAATTAAATTTTTAAATCAATACCTAGACTACGCGACATGTAACTTCTCATGCGTGGCAGGATGAAGACTTGCGAGGTTTTATAAACATCGTAGGTCTGCTGCTATTGTCTACAACAATTTGGATGTTTCCGTGACATTAGACAATACGGGAACACCGCAAGCTTATCCACATAAATATACACAGCAAACACGGGGTTATCCCCAAAGTTATCCACAAGACCGTGAGACCAGCTCAAGCAAAGTGACAACTTAATAAAAGATAAGAGCTTTTATCTTATTTTATTACTATTAGTGCATAAAAACCTGTGGATAAGCTAGTTATTACTTATAAAATCATACTCTTAAAGTAAACCGTAAGCTGTACTTGGCTTGTGCATAACTACTGTTTAAAAACGATGCCTAAAAAAACGGAAAGTTTTACCCACAAGCCTGTCTACAAAATAGGTAACTTTACCCACACGCTTATGCACAAGTAAGTTGTTGTTCTGCAAAGTCGCTAAGCGAAGTTGCCAAGCAAGCGCATCGCTAAAGGAAATTACTTGCCGCGACTAAACGCAATTTTCTAGGGCAAAAAAACCGTGTAGGCAACAAAAGTTAGTAATAACGTATAAAGATCTTATTTTACTGCTATTAGTCCACAAAAAACTGTGGATAAGTCCATTTTATATAAACAATTCAATGGCTTAAATACACAAAAACGATGTGTTCCGCTTGTGTATAAACCCTGTTTAAAAACAGGCGGCAAAAACGCCCCCATTTTTACTCACACAGTTGTCCTCAGCAACTAGGCAGTTACACACAAACTTATCCACAGCTAATGGGACAAAGTACGCAATAAATTGGAATAATCTTCGGCAATTTTGTGGTCGGCTTCTTTTAGTTCATGGATTTTTTTACAGGCATTCATCACCGTCGTGTGGTCGCGGCCTCCAAATGCTTCACCAATTTCAGGAAAACTATGCGAGGTCAGTTCCCGCGCCAAACACATCGCCATTTGCCGAGGGCGGGTGACGGTTTGTTTACGGTTTTTGGACGATAAATCCGCAACCCGAATCTTAAAATATTCGGCTACGGTTTTTTGGATATTGTCCATATTGACCAGTTTGTCTTTTAAGGAAATCAAATCGTGCAGGGCTTCTTTGGTAAATTCAACGCTAATTTCCCTGCCCGTAAATTGCGCATTGGCTATCACACGCCTTAATGCGCCTTCCAAGTCGCGCACATTAAACGGGATTTTTTTGGCGATAAAAAAGGCCACATCTTGGGGCAGTTCGACATTCACTTGCGCCGCTTTTTTCATTAAAATCGCGGCCCTGGTTTCCATGTCGGGGGGTTCGATAGAAACGGGCAAGCCGCAGCCAAAACGCGATTTTAAACGGTCTTCCAGGCCGACAATTTCTTTGGGATATTTATCGCAGGTCAGGACAATTTGGTGTTTTTTATCCAGCAGGGTGTTGAAGGTGTGGAAAAACTCTTCTTGAGAGCGTTCTTTACCCGCAAAAAATTGGATGTCATCAATTAGCAACACATCAATGCCACGATAATATTCTTTAAAGGCATTATTGGAATTTTGCTGCAAAGCCCTCACCATGTCTTGGACAAATTTCT
>JABFST010000270.1 GCA_013140465.1 Methylococcaceae bacterium | reverse complement strand
GCGTTATCCAGCAGTTTGATTAAGTTGCCGAATAAGTCGCGGTACAGGCCCGACGGTACGATGGTGACATCAATACGGGGGTGGCTAAGTTGCTCGCGTGCGATGGCTTTTACCCTAGAAACCCGCCCGCGTGCATCCCATATCGGCGTTACCCCCAGCAGCTCAAAAATTTGGCTTTCCATCACCCCTTCGTGGCGCGAGCTTTCTACTCCCCATAGGTTAAACGTCAGTTTGTCGGGGTATTGCCCATGCTGGTTTTGGTAGGTTTTTATTAAGTCCTGCGCCAATGTTGCGCCTTGCTGGTAGGCGGCGGGTGACGGCATACGGCTGGGATCAAAGCCATAGACATCGCGGCCTGTGGGCAATGCACCCGGGTTGCGTAAAGGGTCTGCCCCTAGGCCAGGTAGGATATATTTGCCTTGCAAGCCCGCACTAAAGGCGTTCAGTTCGGCCTCTGCGCTGGCAGCAAGGGTATTCGCCAAGGCGGTGATGTGCTGCGGGCGTTCCGCCGCAGACACGCTATTGTCTAAAGACAAGATGGCTTCGGCGGTTTTTTGCCGCAATGCGGCGGTGGGCGCTACGCCAAAGGTGTGCAAGCCAAACGGGGCGGCTTTTTCGGCAATTTCTTTTAGGTAATGTTCGAGTTCTTCGATTTGTTCGTCGGTGCTGATGCTGGTCAGGTTTAAATCTTTTAAGATCCCGGTTTTTGCGGCCTGTTCGTTGAGTTGCCGCAATTGGTTAGCCGCTGCCGTGCTGCTTTTGTCTTTGGCGACGCTGTAGTCGTTAATGCGCCCAGCCAGTTCTTTTAATTCGCCTTGCATACCCGCTTTGTCAAAAGGCGGGGTCAAGTGGTCTATGATGACCGCCATACTGCGCCGCTTGGCTTGCAGGGCTTCGCCTACGTCATCCATGATGTACAGGTACAAGTGGGGTAATGAACCTATCATCACTTCTGCCGGATCGGCATCACTTAAGCCAACTTCTTTGCCGGACAGCCATTCTATAGAGCCATGTGTGCCGATATGGGTAATGGCATGGGCGGCAAAGCTGTGTTGTAACCACAGATACAGGGCGACATATTGGTGGTGCGGGGCGACGGTGACATCGTGGTAGAGTTTTTTGACATCTTGTTCCCAGCCTCGGGTAGGTTGCGGCGTTAATACGATATTGCCGTAACGGAGTTGGGGAAATACAAAATAGGGGATGTTTTGGTCATCGCGCCAGACCATTATTTCGCTGTTTTCGGGTTCGCCCCAGTCTTTAACCATTTTATCGCGCAATGGTTTGGGCATTTTGGCAAACCATTTTTGATACTCGGACACAGGAAACAAGGCCGCATGTCCCGATTTGACCAAGCGTGCTAATGCGGCTTTGTCCGGCTTGTTGATGTTAGTGCCAAAGTTATGCACATCATCAAACAATGCGGCTTTGCTTTCAGGCGCATGGCTTAGGTCATAGCCTTCGGCTTTTAAGCGTTGCAGCAATTGCCATAGGCTTTCTGGCAACACATTTAAATACGAAGCCCCGATGTTTTCTTTACCGGGCGGATAGTTGTAATACAACAAGGCGATGCGTTTGTCGTGGTTGGGAGTCGTCTGCAACGCCGACCATTGGTGGATACGCGCGACCAGGCGTTGTACCCGTTCGGTAATAGGATGTTCTTCGATATAGGTTAAGCCTGTTTCGGCATCAATCAGATGTTCTTTGCTGGCAATCACGGTGGGCGCGACTAAGCCGCCCAGTTCGGCACCCGCAATTTGCCAGCTGCGTTCTGCCACATCCAAGCCGACTTTTGATGCTTGCCATTCGATTTGGCTTTGGTTAGACAAGGTAATCGCGTTAATGACAGGGACGGCTAATTTTTCTAACACGGCGGTGGTTGCGGGTGTCACGCCAATTTTTAAGCTTAGGCCAATAATGGCGGTCACTCGGCTGTTGCCGTCGGGGCTTAAAAAATAGCGTGCTAACGCGGTTTCGGGTGGATAGCCAAACACGGGCAAGGCGTTGTAGCCTTGTTGCTTTAAGGCAATAGCCAAGGCATCTACTGTTGCCATTTGCCCTGAGCTTAAGTTGCTGCGCCCAAAATGGATGCCTACCCAAGGTTTATCTGCTAAGCAATCGGTGCATTGCTGTTGGTATTGCTCAAAGTCGGTATACACTTTGCCGTCACCCGCATGGTAGATGCCTTGTTCTGGCAAGGGTTTGGGCGGCGGCAGGTTAAGGGTTTGGCCTTGTTCTTTGGCAATCAGGTAATGCAGCATGTTGCTTAGGTTTTCTTGTCCGCCCGCACGGTAATAGGCCAAGGCGGTGTCATCTACCAACAAGCCTAGGGCTTTTTTGTCGGCAGACAAGGGTGCGCTATCTGGATATAAGGCATACACTTTGCCGCCCGCGTGGATGGCGGCAACCAGGTCTTGTTGTACGGCACTGAACAGCTGCGATCCTAATATTTGGATAATGACAATTTGCGATTGTTGTAAAAAGTCTTTTTTGGTTTTGCTTAAGGTGGTGGTGGGATAAATCCGCACCTCCAGCTCACCTAATTCGGTTGATTGTTTTAGGGCTTTTAGTGCCAACACCGCTGGGCGCGAATCGGCATCGCCCAGCAATAAGCTGACTTTTGTGGGCGCAGCGTAGGCTAGCGGCCCTAGCAATAGCGTGATGATAAAAACGATGAGCTTATTTTTCAGGCACATAGACTATTTTCCCGTCATCCAATTGATACGCTGTGCCTAACCGTTGACCGCTGCCTTCCAAGGTTTTGTCGGTCACTTTGGTCACTTTAATTTGTTTGCCTTTTTTGGTGACCATTTCGATTTTGCCGTCGGCTGTCTTTTTGGTGATAGTGACTTCGGAATTGGGGTCGAGCAAATCCATCATGTTATAAGCCATAAACAACGCAATCATCATGCTGACAATGAACACGATACTGGCGTCGAATAAGTTGGCGACCCCTGCAATCGGGTCTTCTAAGGGGTCATTGTGAGTGACTAGACGTTTATGCCGCTGCATGTATTTCATACGCTCAACTCCTCGGACAAGGCATCTGGATAGGTCTGCTGATGCGGCGATGGCGCATGGTCGTGCAAGGTGATCTCGGTGTGGAACTCCATTTCCCTAATATCGGCACGCAGCCATTTTTCGCGGACAACCGCGATTAAATAGGCGGTCACACTCGCCGCCAAACCCGCTACGGTGGCTGTAAAAGCACTGACCATGCTGCTAGCCATATTGGGTATATTGCCTTCCGCCAAGGCCGCCAATGACGCGCCCATTGGGATTAATGTACCCATCAAGCCCAATGCGGGGCCGGTGCGTATTAAAAACCGCACCGTGTCCAAGCGGCTGATGTATGCCAGTTCCGTGGTTTGTAGCAGCCGTTCGACATGGGCTTGTTGTAGGGTAGCGGGCATGGTTGGGTTTAAGCCTGCCAATAATGCGCTTAATGCCTGTTGGTAGTCGGTTAATGCCCTTGCCGGGCCTTTTTGCCGCTCCCGCCAATCACGCGCAAACAAGCCTAATAAGTAGGTCGCGTATAAACAGAGACCCGCTACGCCAAAAATCACGGGGTAATATAAAAATGTTGAAAGCTGGTATAAAAAGCTTTCCACTAAAGCGAGGAGAGTTGCCATAATCTGAGTTTGAGTTGGGTTAATAAGTAAGGTTGACTTCGCCGTAAACACTGCGTCCGGGTTGTTTGTAAAACTGGAAGTAATCCCTATCCAGCAAGTTATCGACGGATACCCCGAGCTTAACGTTGTTAGTCAGTTGGTAATTAAGGCGCATATCCAATTTAAAGAACGCGTCATAACTGCCAAATGCGCCATTAACCTTATCCAAATTGTCATCGTTGGAAAAAATATGTGATTGATAACGGCCTATGACGGAACCCGACCACGCGCCTTTTTCGGATTCTATGCCTACGCTGTACATGCTGTGCGGCAACTGCGTCATCCATTTGCCTTCGGTGGATTTTTTGGCGTAGTTTTCAGTAATCTCCGAGTTGTTGAGCGTATAAGTACCTACTAGGCGCAACCAATCCCAGTACATGTTTTGGGTCAGCTTGACTTCCACGCCTTGCACTTGGGCTTTGCCCGCGTTGGATAACTGTGTGGTGTCATTGGCGGTGAGGGTTTTAAACGTGCGCGTGTACATCAAATCGCGCAAATAATGTTGGAAATAACTGGCGGCAATGGTAGTGCCTGTGGTTTTTATATGCGTTTCGCCGCCTACTTCCCAAGTAAATAAGGTTTCGGGCTTTAAATTGGGTGATGCTTCTGAAGTGACCCGCGCACCGCCAATTTGTGAGGTTAGAACCGTTGTGGTGTATAAATCAGCAAGCGTGGGCGGACGGAACGCCCAACCCGTGGAAGCAAATAATTTGGTGTTGCTGAGCGGCAACCACACCAAAGAGAATTTGGGGTTAAATTGTGAGACCGAACGGCTGTTATAGGTTTTGGTAAATAGCGGCGTTTTAGGGTTGTTCGGCGAGGGCATGGTTGAGATTTCGCCTTCGGTTTCCCAGTTGTCGTAGCGTCCGCCGATATAAGCGGTTAAGTTTTCAAGCAAGCCCCATTCATCTTGGAAAAAACCGGATAATAAGGTGCTGCTGCCCCGGCTTCTGGAATCAAAGCCAACGACGGAATCTTCATCCCGATAATTGCTCAAGGCTTTTCTGGAGCTGTTAAGGCGGTTTTGGTTGCCGGAAAATCCGATGGTTAAAAAGTTTCGTTCCAGAACAAAGGGCATCCGCAACGCTACCGTGCCGTCCAGACGGTTATTAGGAATGGATGACAATTGCCCTGCACCCCCTAAATAAGTGACGGGCGGTTTGGCTGTAGTGGCACTGGATGCGGTGGAGGAGACAAAGTTTAGGTCCAAAAAGCTAATGTCTGCCTTTAGGGTGAAGTCATGTCCAAAATCATGGTTTAAACGGGCAAAGTAACGGTAAGTGTCTTCGTAAGAAGGCGTGGAGGTGACAAAATTAACGGGTCTGACACTAAAAGCGCGACCATTAATAGACGCTGTCGTCAGGTTATCAACCGTTTTGCCATTGCGGTCTTGCAAAAAACTGCTATAGGTGGAGTAGCTATTGTCATTACTGTCCCAAGCAAAACCCGCCATAATGTCTGTGGCATCGGAAATGTCGTAAAACAATTTGATTTGGGCGTTGTCTTGCGTCCACGGCCTAGCACCTTTTAAGCCTACCCAATAGGCAGGTGTGCCTTGGCTGGTGGTGGTAGGAATGGCACCGGTCAAGGGATTGGTTTTGCGTTTGGTGGTGCTAGGCGTGCCTATCACATAATCGCTGTCACTCCAGCCCATGCTTTCGGTGTGGTTGAAATTAATGGTAACGCCCAAGCCATTGCTGAAACGGTCACGATACAGGCCACGCGTCCACCATTGGTCTACCGAACCTCCGCCGCCACCTACGGTAAGTTTGGCTTCACGTTTAGTAGGTACTTTGGTGATAAGGTTGATGACACCGCCCATCGCACCGCTGCCATACAGCGCTGAAAATGCACCCGGGACAACTTCGATTTGCTGGGCATCATCAGTCATAAAACTGTTCCAGTTGATCGTGCCAAATGAGCCGCTATTAATCGGTTGACCATCAATCAGCAACAACGAGCGTTTTGAACCCGAGATGCCGTGGAATGCCATTGTGCTTTGTCCGCTGCCAGGAAAGTTATTGCCAAACACACTGCCGCGCAAATACAGGCCGGGCACATCTTTAAGGGCATCACCTATGCGTAAGGTTTGGCGGCGATCTATAGTACGGTCATCAACGACTGTGACATTGGCGGGTGCTGATAACGTGCCTAGTTCTGAGCGGGTTGCCGTCACGACCATTGGGCTTAGTTCGAGCGCGTCTTCCTTCGTTTTGGCTTTTTCAGCCGTTTTTTTGGTGGTCTTATCGGGGCTGGTCAGCGTTTCGGCTTGCACCGTGCAACACATTAAAATCGCTAAACTCAGGCTGGTAATTTTAAAATTATGGTTATTTTGGCTCATGGCAGTGCCCATTTTGTTAAATTTTAAGCGCACGAATCCCTGCAACACTGTCTAACGTGGTCGGTTAGGTGTAATCTTAAGAATTTGTTCCGATAACGTTTAGCTAGTTAGGTTTTCCCATCGCCTAGCTAAACGTCTGTTGTTGTTTTTATCCGATCATCAGAAACTCGCCGTTAAGGTCATCCTAAAGCTGATGGGTTCTACGGGATGGAAGTGGATGTCATTTACAGGTGCGGCTTCGTTTCTGAGTTGTGATTCATAGTAGTAATCGATGCCACTGTCTTTGCGGTTGAGCAGGTTGAACACTTCGGCTTGCACGGTCCAATTGCGGTTAAATTTATAGCCGACCATGCCCGACAACATGATCGTGGATTCTGAGCGCACGCTGTTGTCTTCAATCAATGACCGTGGGCCAAAATAGCGCAAACGCGGGCCGCCAAAAAAGCCGCCCCAAACATCATGTACGGTTACGCCTGATGCCAATACGGTTGAAATAGAGCCAGGAATGTAGTTGCCTTCGGGGGCATTGCCACGAAATTTTGAGTTCGAGGCACTGTAATCCATGTCAAAGGTCAGCCAATCGGTGGGTGAATAATAGTTGGCAAATTCAACACCAAAACGGCGGCTGGGGCGGCTGGCTTCGGTAGAACCGGCATCGCCGACAAACAGCAGTTCAGAATCAATATCCAACCACCAAAACGCCAAAGTGCTTTGTAAGCCCGGCACCCAAGTTGAGCGCAAACCCACTTCGGCACCATAAGTACGCGCCAGCGGTACGGCTTTGTTAATCGCGTTGCCATCGGCATCGGTGTTGTTGCCTGTCGTCGGATCGACTTGGGTGTTAATGCCGCGCGCGTCATTGCTATGAAAGCCTAAACCGCCGTTTAGATAAAACTCGGTTTCTGCCCAAGGGCCAAACGTCAGCGCCAATTTGGGGCTGACCATGCCGTCGTAGCGTGTGCCGTTGTTGGCGGCTTGGTTGCTGTTGCTGACATCAAATTGATAGCCGTCAAAACGCACCCCGACACTGCTGCGGAACCAATCATTCCAACGGGTTTTGTTTTCGGCATAAGGGCTGGCGTTAGTGACCCAGACATCATCTTCGCGCACAATGCCGTATTGGTAGCGGCCTTGGTTTAAGGTAAGGGCGTTGCGGATGGTGTCGTTGCGAAATTGAAAGCCGAGAGTGGTTTCGGATTCGGCATCGCCAATTTTATGGAAAAAAGTGTGCGTGGCTTTTAGGCCGGAAGTCCAGCGTTTGTCGGGTTGGCCGAATTGGTCGCCGCGCACGGGGTCGTTTTGGAAATAAGTAAAGTTAGAATATAAATTCAGCTTAGAAAATACCCCATAGGCGATGATTTTGCTTTCGCTGTCAGCGGATTGCCGATGCCATTCGCCAGTGACGCTATAACGTTGGCTGTTGCCGCCATCGGTGGGGTCGATAGTGCCAAAGCGGTTGAGCGTACCGTTTTTGACCGCCCGCAACGGGATTTGGTCGGTAGAATTCCAGTCGGCTTTATAAGCCATCGCGGTGATGCTCCAGCCGGAATCGGCATGTTCTTGGCTATAGCGCAACACGCCGTTGAATTTCAGGTATTCGTTACCGACTAGCCAAGGGCCGTTGTTGTGAACAGTTTCACCCGCATACAGCAAATTGCCGCCGCCGAGTTTTTGTGAGCCGACCGCCAAGCCACGATAGTAGTCAAAACTGCCGCCCGTAAATTTAACAGTGGTGTCGGCTAGCTCATTGAAGTATTCAATATTGGCAGAACCTGTGCTGGAAAAATCACCCGCATCGGCGTAGTAATTGCCTTTTTGGTAATGTACGCTTTTAACCATTTCAGGAATCAGGAAGTTAGTGTCCATCCAGCCCTGTCCGTGTGAATGCGAGGTCATGTTGATCGGTACGCCATCGATTTGGGTTAAAAAATCAGTGCCGTGGTCGAGGTTAAAGCCGCGTAAATAGTATTGGCTGGCTTTACCTTCGCCGCTGTGCTGCGATGAAATCATGCCGGGTACGGTTTCCAGAATTTCGCTAGGGCGGGTTATCGGGCGGTATTTGATTTGTTCCTGCCCGACATTGCCTTGCGACGCGCTGCTGGCGATACCGACCAAGCTATCCGCACGCTGGCTGGCAGTCACTTCCATTGTGGACAATTCCAAAGCTCTTCCTCTTTGGATTGGGCCTTGGCTGTGGCTTTTTTGTTTGCGGCTTTGGTTTCCGTAGCGTCGGCAACCGTATTGTCGCTGTTGGTTTCAGCTTTAGCGGGTTCTATGTAGTGCAGCATGACGGCACAGGTCAGCAACACCAAGCCGGTCTTTTGAAAGCGCATGGCTTTGGCGG
>JABFST010000264.1 GCA_013140465.1 Methylococcaceae bacterium | reverse complement strand
CGGAAACGCCCGGCTCCCTCCATGAAGGCGGTGAATTGGGCTATAGCGTTTCCCATGCTTATGGCGCGGCGTATGACAACCCCAACTTATTGGTCGCGGTCGTGGTCGGTGACGGTGAGGCGGAAACCGGGCCTTTGGCAACCTCGTGGCATTCCAATAAATTTTTAAACCCTATCCACGATGGCGCGGTGTTGCCTATCTTGCACTTAAACGGCTACAAAATTAACAACCCGACCTTATTGTCGCGTATTCCCCATGACGAATTGGAACGCCTGTTCCAAGGCTACGGCTACCAACCGTATTTTGTTGAAGGCAGCGACCCTGAAACTATGCACCAGCAAATGGCGGCGGTTATGGAAACCTGCGTATTGGCTATCCGCAGCATTCAGGAACAGGCACGGCGCACTGGCATTGCTAGTCGCCCGCAGTGGCCGATGATCGTGTTGCGCAGCCCTAAAGGTTGGACGGGGCCTAAAGAAGTCGATGGGCATAAAGTGGAAGGATTTTGGCGTTCGCATCAAGTGCCGTTGGCGCATGTGAAAGAAAACCCGGCGCATTTGGCGTTGTTGGAAGCTTGGTTACGCAGTTATCAGCCCGAAACCTTGTTTGATGACCAAGGCCGCTTAATTCCCGAACTCAAAGCCCTGGCTCCTAAAGGGCTGAAGCGGATGAGTGCCAATCCCCATGCCAATGGTGGCTTATTGCGTAAAGCGTTGCGGATGCCTGATTTTCATGATTATGCCTTGGCGGTGGCGCATCCCGGCAAACTGAGTGCCGAAAACACCCGGCCTTTAGGGCAATTTTTGCGCGATGTCATGCGCGATAACATGCACAATTTTCGGGTGTTTGGGCCAGATGAAAACAGCTCAAACAAACTGGATGACATTTATGCGGTCAGCAAAAAAACCTGGTTGGCCGAGTATTTGCCCGAAGATGCCGATGGCGGGGAATTGTCGCCAGACGGACGGGTGATGGAAATGCTGTCTGAACATACTTTGGAAGGCTGGTTGGAAGGTTATTTGCTCACCGGACGGCACGGCTTTTTTTCAACTTACGAAGCCTTTGTGCATGTGATTGATTCCATGTTCAACCAGCACGCCAAATGGCTGGCGATGGCGAAAGCCGTGCCTTGGCGTGCGCCTGTGTCATCCTTAAATTTGTTGATTACCTCCACGGTTTGGCGGCAAGACCATAATGGTTTTACCCATCAAGACCCGGGCTTTATCGATTTGGTGGTCAATAAAAGCCCATCGGTGACGCGCATTTATTTGCCGCCGGATGTCAATTGCCTATTGTCGGTCGCCGACCATTGTTTAAAAAGCACCAATTACATCAATGTGATTGTGTGCGACAAACAAAAGCATTTGCAGTATTTGGATAAAGATGCCGCGATCAAACATTGCACCAAAGGCATCGGGATATGGGAGTGGGCGAGTAACGATGACGGTTTTGAACCCGATTTGGTGATGGCAAGTGCGGGTGATATTCCCACCAAAGAAGCCTTGGCGGCAACCGTGTTGCTGCGCGAACATTTCCCGCAGCTGAAAATCCGTTTTATTAATGTCGTGGATTTGTACAAATTAGTGCCTAGCAGCGAGCATCCGCACGGGCTGTCTGACCGTGATTTTGACAGTCTGTTTACCTTGGATAAGCCGATTATTTTTAACTTTCATGGCTACCCGTGGCTGATCCACCGTTTGGCCTACCGTCGCCACAACCACGCCAACTTGCATGTGCGCGGCTACAAAGAAAAAGGCAGCATCAACACGCCTTTAGAATTGGCTATCCAAAACGAAACCGACCGCTTTAGTTTGGCTATCGATGCGATAGACCGCATTCCTGCATTGCGCGTACTCGGTGCGCACGTTAAGCAAAAACTGCGCGACCGCCAGATCGAGTGCCGTAACTACGCTTACGAACATGGCGTAGACAGGCCGGAAGATGAGCAGTGGCAATGGCCTTATTGATATGGCATTCAAGCGAGGGTGTGCGTAACTTGAGGGCGGATACCCCACGGGTTTAAGCTTCATTTTCATTGGTTTTTACGCATAGGTCGGAGTATAGTAATCCATGTACCTTAAGTGTCCTTATAAACCAGAGGACAGCCATGATATTTTTTTCTGGGGAATAGACTGTGAATTACACAAAACGAATCATCATCTCAGTTTTTTG
Organism: Methylococcaceae bacterium; assembly: GCA_013140465.1. Classification (GTDB taxonomy): domain Bacteria; phylum Pseudomonadota; class Gammaproteobacteria; order Methylococcales; family Methylomonadaceae; genus Methylobacter_C. The sequence continues at coordinate 6,205 of JABFST010000264.1, read as the reverse complement.
CGCAAGTGTTGCAAATGCCTATGCGGGGGTTACTTGTCCAACCGTGGTTAAGGTTGGGCAATCATTGTCCATCACAGCTGAATTTACCAATGACGATTGCCATGAAGATTTCGTGGTAAAAAACTCGGTGCTTAGCTTGGTTGGCAACTCAGGAAGTGCCTTGGGGCTCCAAGGGCCTTTTGTCACCCCGTTAAATGCAATAATACCCCATGCGACGTGTACACAAATCCCCTATGATCCGGAGTATCCAGAAGATGGCTCCTATACACGCGTTATCAAGGGTAGCCAAACACTAGAAAATTTAACGGTGATTAAAAAAATTCCCGCCAGTATGAAAGGGACATTGGCACTTGCTACCGCAGGTGTCCTCAATGCAGAAAACAGCCTGAACATGGCGGGTTCGTGCTTAGTCACTGTCAAATAGTCGCTAAAATTTGAAGGGGATCGCTAAGTTTTTTGGGCTAGCCTGTGTATTGTTGTTATTATCCGCTTGCCCCGAGAATGCCCCTCCCCAGCCTTTTGGAGAAAAGACGGGGGAGGAATGTGGGTATTGTAAGGCGATCCTTTGGGCGACGAATTTTTCTAGGGTTTTTATTGAAGGGCGCATAGAACACTACAATCTGTCAGCTGAACAGTTGGTGAAACGGTTACGCCAAGGTCGCATGATGCAATTTGTCAACTACGATGAGCTTTATTTTAAGGGCTTGACGGTTAATCAGCTGCTTAATACTGACATTGTAACGTTTGATATGAATGAAATGATGCCTTTAAATGCTTTCGATGATGGCTTTTTTGTCGGGCAGCGTGTTGTACAAGAAAAACAATTAACCGTTTTAGGCAACTCACTCAACAGGGTGCTGGCAGATGATGTCAGCATACGTTTTAAACCGCCCCATTATCCGCCTATCTTATTAACGGCAGACCACGCTAAAATGCTTACTGATTCAATGGTGATACAGTTTGAAGGTCGAGTGACCCTTAAAGCCCGCAAGTGTGAAATTTCCTCAGACGTTGCCATTTGGTCGAATGCGCATAACGGGCTGTTTTTTTCTGAATCCTACCAATTCAATCATAAAATCTATAATAAACCTGCCTTTTTTCAGATCAGCAAAACGGGACGTTGCAATAGCTTAAAGCCTGTCCCTTTTATAGAATATGCTGACAGGCTGGATGCCATTGAAGATAAGTTGTTTGAGTCCATACCCATGTCTGCCCGTATTTTATTAGGGTTGTTTGCAACGCCTAATTAGCAATGCCCTGATTCAGCTGGCCTTTTTGCGCAACAGCTTAGTGGGGAATGTTCTGTAAAGTATGCCGGGCGATTACCGCGTTCTCATCGGTAGCCAATACCCATGCCGATACGGCAGAATCAAAGCTGGAAATGCACGCTACACCTGCTGCGTTACGCCCAGCATCAAGGGTCAAACCCAACCACGCGGTTTGTGCGCCTATTAACGCGCGGATGGCGGGTGCATGTTCGCCTATCCCGCCGGTAAACACCAACGCATCCAAGCCGCCGAGTGCTGCGGCGAGTGAGCCTATTTCCCTGGCTATCCGGTACACAAACAAGGCGATGGCCTCTTGCGCATGGGGATGGTCGCTGGCAAGCAAAACGCGCATGTCGCCTGAAATCCCCGAAACCCCCAGCAAGCCGGATTGGTGGTAAAGCAAGTCTTCGATGGCGCGTACGTCCATTTGATAATGGTCTTGCAAATACAGCACCACACTTGCGTCCAAACTACCGCAGCGCGTGCCCATTACCAAGCCATCCAAAGGCGAAAAGCTCATGGTCGTGGCAATGCTTTGGCCTTTATGGAGCGCACATAAGCTCGCGCCGTTGCCTAGGTGGGCGACAATCACCCGCGCTGCGCCTAGGCTGGCATCAATAGTCGGCAACAGCCCGGCAATATAATCATAAGACAAACCATGAAAACCATAACGGTAGATGCCAGCGTCAGTAAACTGCCGTGGCAACGCAAAGGCTTGGGCAACTGCGGGTTGGCTGCGGTGAAAAGCGGTGTCAAAACACGCCACTTGCGGCAATTGTGGGTGGCTTGCCTGTAACAAACGGATAATCGCCAGATTATGGGGCTGGTGCAACGGCGCTAGCGGTATCAATGCCTCCAGTGCCGCCAAAATAGCGGCATCAACCACTACCGGGGCAAAAAAATGTGGCCCGCCGTGGACCACACGATGCCCGACTGCCAACAGTTGGCCTAGGCCAATATAAGCCCATAACCAGTCCTGCATAAACGCAAAAGCTAGGCTGTGGTCGCTTCCTTCTGCGGCAGTCAGGGTTTGGTCGGCGATCACGCGACCATCGTTCTGTTTGACGCTGAAATGCGGGTTTAGGCCGATATTTTCTATTTGTCCAGCCGCATCGGCAATCAGGCTGTTATTGCCATCTTTTTGATAGATTGCAAACTTGATGCTGGAAGAACCTGCATTAATAACCAGTAAATATGTTTTCATGAAAGACCATTAAGATGGTTTAAAGCCATCAAGAAAATCACCGCAAACACCCACAACAGGGTAATCACTGGGTGACTATTGTGGTGGCTGATGGGCTATCAGTCATCATCCTTAATGCTTTTTTTGCTTATCGGCAGCAGCGGTACATGGTATTTGGCGATTATGGCTTGGATCTTGTCGGCATTCGCGGTAATCAGCTTATCCAATTGGGCTTTACGGGCCTTATCACCTTTACGCACACCCATTGCCATCGCAAATTCAAATTTATTGCCGGGTGTGGATTGCATCGGGATGACGGTAAAGCTGTTTTTAGGGCTTTGCGCCGTCACATAAGCCGCCATAGGCCCCCATAAAATCACCATATCAATTTTTTTGGCTTTGAGGTCGCGGGCTATTTCCATTGCGGTATTGTTTTCTTGGTCGCCAGACATGGATTGGTAGGGGATGCCCTGATCCAGCAAAGCGTTTTTTTGTAGCCAGGTCGTACCCGGGCCACGGTCAAACATCGCAATTTTTAGGGCTTCTTGCCGCGCTAAAGGCAGGGCAGTCAATTCCTGGGCGGCTTTAATGTCATCCCAGCCACGGCCTTTGGCAATCAACAACACATAAGTGGATTGGTAATAGGGGATGGTGTTTAGGGTTAAGTCATAGCCATCAGGCACACCCATGACGATGTCGCATTTATAGGCATCATCTTTGGTATCCCGTTCATCAATAGGCGCGGTCAGGGTATTGCGGATAAAACCGATACGTTGGGCAAACCAGGTGTATTCCAGTTTTTGGCCTAATTGCTGGGCAAAAAGTGCGGCGATTTTGTTTTCAAAACCATCCTCTTTTTGGCTGGAATAAGGGGGGTTGAGCGGATCGGCGCACACTTTAAAGGTGTCGGCGGCATGGGCGGGGATGATGGCTGCCGCCAAGCATAAGGCAGTTATAAGTGGGATAATGCGCATAATGTGTCCTTTGTAAAAGCAAATAAGTTGGCAAATATGTAAGCTGGGTGTGCCGTTTTCTTGTGGAGGAATCGGGAAAAAGGCAGCTAACGGCAGGGCTAGCACCTTGTTTTTAAGCCGCAAACTATACCATAGTTGCCCAACGCACCCACAGTGTGCAAAGCAGTTGGTTTTTTAGGCCATTAGGTTTAGAGTCTGCACTGCAACCGCCTTTATCGCCGAGGTTTATAATGTCCGCCGTATTAAAAATACCCCCACTTTCTGCCGAAGACTATTTGCTACAAGAACGCAATGCCGTCACCAAAAGCGAATTCCACGATGGGCAAATTATTGCAATGACAGGTGCAAGCCGTCAGCATAATCTGATAACCGTCAATATTTCGCGTGAATTAAGCATCCAACTAAAAAAACGCCCCTGCGAATCTTATATTAACGACATGCGCGTTAAAGCCCTTAACGCCAACAACTATTACTACCCCGACATTGTGGTTGTATTCGGTACGCCACACTTTGCCGAAGACGCCTTGATGGACACCTTGCTGAATCCTAGCGTGATTGTTGAAGTGCTGTCACCTTCGACCGAAGCCTATGACCGTGGCGAAAAATTTGCCAGATACCGTAAGATTGACTCGCTGCAAACGTATCTGCTGGTCGCACAAGACCAGCCCATGATAGAACACTACGAACGCATCGGCGCAGTCTGGCAATTGTCAGAATCGGTGGGGCTAGACGCGTGCGTAGAGCTAGCCAGTATAGACTGTCGGCTTAGCTTGGCTGAAGTGTATGATAAAGTGCTGGACTTACCTGAAACACCCTAACGCTTTACTCTTGCACACAGCCCATCTTATTTACGCCCGGCTAACCGCCCCCTTAACCCAACCCACGGAGTCATCAATGGCAGTACATCTTTTGCTAATTATCGTCGTCATCTCAGCCATCCAATCGATGTTTGGTGCGGGGGTGTCCTTATTGGGCACACCGCTGTTACTGTATTTTGACCACGATTTTGTCGATGTGCTGGTGTTGTTGCTGCCCATTTCGCTGACCATCAACCTGCTGCAAATTTCCCAACATCATGCCCATATTGATTTTGGCATTTACCGTAAAGTGGTGTTTTTAACCTTGCCGCCTATCGTGCTGTTTTTGTTTATCGTCACCCATGCGCGGATAAATATCGGCTTGGTGATAGGGCCTTTTTTAATTTTAATTGCCTTAAAAGAATTTTCGGAGCGGATTACCGGGGTCTTAAACTACCTGATGCGCTATGAAATCCTCTATTTTCTAAGTATTGGCATTGTGCATGGGCTTAGCAACTTGGGCGGTTCGTTGTTGACGGCCTTTGTGCATCATAAAGATTTGCCCAAAGATGTCGCACGCGTGACCATAGCCGCTTCTTACGCGACGTTTGCCAGTATCCAACTGTTGACTTTATGGGTGTTTAACAGGGAGCAGATTGACGTTCCTGTATACGACAACCTGATTTATCTGATCGTGGCCAGCATGGTCTTTGTATTTATCGACGCGGCGTTTTACGCGCACGTCCAACGCGACCATTATCGGCGCATTTTTGCGCTGTTTATTGCCGCTTCTGGGTTGGTGCTAATAGCAAAAGCACTCGCCTAACCCCCCTAAAATTTTACTGATTCAGGACCAACCTATGAAAACACTGAAAATCCAGCCTTTAGCCGCCTGTTGCCTTGCCCTAGCTGTGTCTGCATGTGCAACCCAGCCTAGCGTAGCCCCCAAAGCAAGCGCAAAGCAATGCGAAAAATGGCAGGTCCATAACCGCAAAGCCACATTTAGCAAAGACCAAGAAGGCACGGTGTATTTTGCCGCCCAAGCCAAACCAGGCGTTGCTTGGCTAAAAAGCAACCAGATCAGTGACGGCGTAATCGAAGCCGACATTAAGGGACACGATACCAAAGACAAAAGCTATGTAGGCATTGCCTTTAGGGGCGTAGACGAAAAAACCTATGAGGCCGTGTATTTTCGCCCGTTCAATTTTAATGCCCCCGATGACTTGCATAAAAGCCATGCCGTGCAATATGAATCTGAACCCGACCATGCTTGGGACAAACTCAGGAAAGAACACCCGGGCGTTTACGAACATGCAATCGTACCAGCGGTGAATCCCAACGACTTTTTTCATGTCAAGATTGTGTTGGAAAACCCCAAAGTTCGCGTGTATATCAACAACGCCAGCGAACCTACGTTAGTAGTTGATAGCCTTGCCAGCCAAAAAAGCGGTTGGGTAGGGTTTTGGATGGGCAATAATGCCGACGGCACGTTTAAAAACTTAAAAGTAACGCCCGCTGTCGGGCATTAGCGGACTCTAGCGGCAATTTTAATTGGCGAAGCTTTAGCCTTCTAGTCGAGGCTAAAGCATCTCTCCCACATGGATACTTACACAAACTCAATTGCCAATGGCTCTTGCATGATTACACCGCTTCAAAATCTTCAACCCGCATCAGCAGGAAAACGTTGACCGCCTCGTCAGCCATCACCTATGTTTACACCCCTTTTAGCAATACTTTCAAAGCCTAGCGCAAACCCGCCCTACCCGCTAACATGATAAAATAAGCTGTTGCTGACTAGGCCACGCCTAGTCTCCTTTTAGACTATCGTTATTTTATCTTGTCCATGATGAATTCAATCCGCAAAACCATTACCCTGTTATCCTTAAGCGCATTGCTTGCCGCCTGTTCTGGGCATACGCCTGTCACGACGACGGCGCATCCAGTCAAACGGGCAAAACCCTATGCCTATAGCACTCCCCAAAC
>JABFST010000224.1 GCA_013140465.1 Methylococcaceae bacterium | reverse complement strand
GAAAGTGGCGGCGATGGGGCTATGAGACTGTGAAAGAATTAACGTAAGCTTGCTCATCGGAGTGAAAAAACATGTTTTTTCACTCCAGTCTCCTATGCCTATACACCGCCTTATGAATGCCCATGCTAGTGGTGAGATACCCACGCAGCACTGCAATGCACAGGCTTAGCGCATAATTTTAGCAGTAACTGAGAGTTTCCGCCTAGCTTGCTGTCAGTGGTGCAACAACAGCAAGCAACACAGGCTAAAGCCGAAACAGGTATACGGCTGTAGGGCCGAATTTATTCGCCCCTACGTTATCGCTTGCACATCACTTACCCTGCCGCGCTGTCATTATCGTCAGGCGCAACCGTGGGCGGCACGACCTTAACGGTCTTATGCCACAAACCCGTATGGGCAAAACATGCCCAGCCCCAGCTTAGCCAGTTCAGCAACGACACCGCCAACCACAAGGCCCAAGCCAGCATCAATAAGCGATACGCCATCAGCGGCACGGAAACCACGGTCGCGGTCGGCAAGCTTTCGGCACTGCGGTCTTGATACCAGTTAAGGTTAAACGCCGACGACTGGTTACCCGTGATTTGCATGTCCGGCGTGCTGAGCAAGCCTTGGGCAACAGCGGCAAACAGCACCGCCAACGCCAAGAGCGTCAAGGTCGCCAAACCCATTTGCACGGCATTAAAATGGCGCGATTCTAGGCTGACATGGTGTTTGCGCCAGCCCAACGCCATCAACCAAGCGATCACTACACCCGCCCAAAACAACGGCAATTGGCTCAAGCCCACCAGCAACAGCCACCATTGCCAGGGTTTTAGCGGGGTTAAGGGGATTTTGCCCAAGCCCAGCGCGAGCAATGTCAGCACCACTAGCACGCCCCAAAACAACACCGCAGGTCCCATGCGCGGCCCTGCCACCCATAAGATCCAGCGATCTTGGCCTAGGTTAAGTGCTACTTTGCTATTGACGCTGGCTAGTCCCAAACCCACCACAGGCGTGCTAAAAACAGGACTGATCGCGGTGTCTTGCTGCCAACTCAGGCTCACCTCTTGCTTGCCCGGATTAATCGGCACGGTTATTTTTTGGCCTTGTTGGCGCAAAGGCTGCGCCTGACCGTTAATGTTGACGCTTTGCAAAACCGCGTTATCAGGCAAACTCAAGGTATGTTGCGTGCCTTGCGAACTGCGTAGGCTAAGCGACAGTTGCGCAGCCAGCACGCGTTGCCCGGGGGTAATCGTCAAAAGGCTGTTATCGATGGTTAAGGTTTGCCCCGCCAATGCAGGTGGGCGGCTAATCGCCAAGGTGACGGTTTCACCTGGCCACGGATGCCATTCCGGCAACCACATACCCGCACTGTTTAAGTGGATCATGGCGATGCCGCTCGGTTCGATATGCCAAATCGGACTGACATCGGCTTTCCACACTTCTATCCAGTGTTCCGTGGCAGGGGCTGTCAACACAATTTGTGGGGCTTTTTCTAAGGTCGATTCCCATTGTACGGTGGTTTGTTGGGCGGGCATGTTAATGGCTACCGCATGGTCTTTAACGCGGATGCCCGGGCTGATGACCGCTTCCCCTGCCAATAACGGCAGTTCCAACACCACTGCGGTATCGGCTGCGGTATCGGCTGGCGACAAGCGGCTGACTTGGGTGATGACGCGCCAATCCAAGCCCAGTAATAAGGTGCGTTCCACCCGCACAAACGGCGGCAATGCGCCGGGCTGTAAGGTCGGTTGGCGGGCATCGGTCGGGCTTTGGCTGCGGGTGAATTGCAGTTGTTCGTCCGTCCAGCCATTTTCTTGTAAGCCCGTCACCTCCCACCCTGATTTCGCCACGGTGACCCGATACGGTTTTAACAGCAACGGTAAGGTAAATTTGCCCAGCAACGGCGCAGGGCCGCTTAACACCACCTGATGCTGGCCTTTTGCGACGTTAATCCACAACTGTCCAGCGTTACGTGACAAGGCCGTGGCGGCTTTGCCGTTATCCGACACGAGGCTGGGAAACCATTGCGTAGCATCGGCGGGCAAAGGCACACTGACCGCTGCTAGGGCGTGGATTTGCAGATCAATCGTGATGGTTTGGGCGTTAATCGTCATCGCCATAAGCGAAATCTGTGCGCAACTGGGCAAGCAATCAGGCGCTTCGGTTTCTTGCAGACGGGTTTTTAGCTCGTTTAACATCGCCTCGCTAGGGTAATCATCGGCTATTGCCGTATCAGGCACTGCCGCAAATACCAGCGGCAACAGGCATAGCAGCCACAACAGCGGCGATACGCTAAGCTTACGCGCTGCCCAGCGTTCTGCCAGCCCAAACATCAATAGGCACAACACGGCCACTAAAGCCACGCGCAGAAAATTTAAGGCTAAGGTCATGGGCGGCGACAAATACCATAAGCCCAATTGTTGGTTCGCCGTCACGGCACCGTTCCACGACAAATACACTTTTTGCCATTGCCATTGCGGCAAACCCGGCCCTGTTTGCACTTTGGCCTTAGGGTCTACGCTCTTCAGCATGTAGTCACTGCGAAAATAGTTACTGGCGGTAATTTGCGCTTGCTCTTCGTCATTCGCCCCAAATGCTGCCTTGCCCAGCATATTATCACGCGCTTGCCTAGTCGCTGCCATCTCGGCGAGAGTTGCCATCTTGGCGGCATCATTAGGTTCCGCTTGAATACTGAGCCACGGATATTCCAATTGCGGATAAATGCCAGTACGCACTTGCGACACCATAAACGGCAACACGATAACGACCAATGCCAGCCAGGCGCTGTTGCGGTACCAGCGTGCCATCTGGTAAAAACGGCCTTGCGGCAACACGCCCAGCAACGCTTTGGCGGCAAGTATGTTCAGCCACACAAACTGCGGTGCGCCTGATTCGTGCCATAACAACACCAAGGCCAGCAACGCCAACAAGCCCCACCGGTAACTCCAAAGCCGCGCCGTTGCCAAGGCGGTAATCAGCACCACGAACAAATCCAGCAAGGTCCACCGTGACAACCAACTGTCAGGGACATTGTCCACGCCCGTCGCCGCCAACAACCGCCAACCGGGCGGCAAGTTCAGTTCGGCACTGGCTTGATGGAAGGTTTGCGCCCAACCCACGGCGCTAATATCCGCGATAGCCCCAGTTACGCGGCTGTCCGCGAACAAGCCCAACTGGCCTTTGCGCACTTCAACACCTTGTTGGTCGGGCTGGGTTTGTAGGGTAATCAGCTGGTTATTGCCGTCCAGCATGACTTTGCCCAATTGCGTGCCGGGCAAGGCATTAAGCCGCCAGCCGTGGGTCATCGTGCCGCTGATGTGGTCATTGGCGGTATAGCCGGTGCCGTCAAAATCCAGCCAGAGGGTGCGGTGGATGTTGAGTTGGTTCGGTTCGGGTTCAGGGTCACCGCGCCGTATCACGGTAAACACCAGATTTTGGCCTGGGGTCATTTTGTAGGTGGGTAAGTTGCGCCACTCGCCCGGCAACATGGTTTGGCTGGCATCAATGGTGTCGGGCTGGGTGATGCTCACGACCCGCAAATAGGGGCGTGCCTCAAACACCCAAAGTTCCGAGTCGGGGCCATCGGGCTGCGCTGCTGGCATTGCCAAACTGGCAGGGGCGGCGGTGCTGCGCGCCCAAATGTCCACTAGCCATTGCCCGGGGCGGATTTGTAGAGTCAATTGTCCGTCCGGCTCTAACCTTGCGGGTAAAAAGCTTTGCACTTGTAGCGGGATAAAGTTTGGCAACAAGGCGTTGCTGAGTTTGATTTCGCGGGATTCGCCAGACACATCAAGCAACAAACGGGTTTGCACTTGCATCGGCACATCGTCGGTGAGTTTACGGTACACTTGTAAACTGAGGGCGTTTTGTTCGCCACCCGCTTGGGCCGCTTGTTGGTCGGGGTCGTTAAGCCATAATTGCCCGTCATCAAACGCGGGCAGGGCCAAGGCTTTGCCATTAATGCTAACCTCCAGCAAGCCCGTATCGGCGGGTAAGGTCAGGTGATCGGGGAGTTTATCCCAAAACAACACGCCTTTGATTTCATAACTGGCTAGATGTGCCGCGCCCGCTTCTAGCTTGATGCTAGGTACACCGTCTTTGTCCAACACCACCGCCGCTAGTCCATTGACGGTGACTTGTTGCGGCCAATATTGGTTATTGCCGGGCAAACTCACCCAACTGTCTTTATACACTTGCCAGCGTTGGCTAAAACGGCCTTCTTGCGCCGACAGGCTTAAGGCCAGCCCCGTCGGCCAGCTACAGCGTTTTTGTTCGGGGTTGTCATACAAAAATGGGCAATACAGCTCAGGATTGTCTTGCGTTACCCACGCTATCCACGGTTTTAACGGCTCGGGGACTTGCTCTTTGCTTAAGGGTTTGGCGGTGGCAAGTGCTGTGTATAACAACAGGTTAAGTAACAAAAACCCGACTAGACGATTCATGGCGCACTCCTGGACATTGCAAACAGGGGAATGGGGTTGTGACAGCGATAGGCAGGTAGATAATAGCACACCACAAATAAGGCGGCAGTAATGCGCGGCACACTGCCAGCAGTTTAGCGGAGCACCACGGTATTAGATGGCTTTAGTGAGGGCTACAGCCTTTAGTCAGTCTGTCCGGCAAAGCCCATCGCATGGCGCGACAGCAAGGTTTTTGCGGCGGGAATATGGTCTAGCAGGGTAAGCCCTAGGTTTCTGGCTGCCGCCAAGGCCAACCATTGGTTGGAAAAAATCTTCACCACGGCATCGGTAAACCCTATGGTCAGGTCGTGGTCTTTTTTTCTGGACTGGGCGTAGCGGCTTAAAAAATCTTCTGCGCCTATATCGTGGTGTTGGGCGTGTTGGCGGATCAGGCTGTGAGCCAGTTGCACGACATCGCGCAAACCCAGGTTGAAGCCTTGTCCAGCTACCGGATGCAGTTGGTGGACGGCATTGCCGATGATGACGGCTCTAGGCGCGTGCATTTTTTCGGCACGGATGAGCGACAACGGAAAAGCCCGCCTAGGCGCACTGATGCCCAATTCGCCGAGTTTGTAGCCAAAGCAGTGCTGTAACTCGGCCAAAAATTGGCGGTCACTGCTGTCCATTAGGATTTTGGCATCCGCATGACGGCGAGTCCATACCAACGCGGATTGGTTTTTGGCAATCGGCAATAACGCCAGCGGCCCGGATGCGGTAAAGCGTTCGTAAGCCGTGTGCCGATTGGGCAAAGAGGTGGTGATCGTCGTGACTAATGCCGTTTGCCCATAATCAGTGACTTGCTGGTGTATGCCCAGCAATTGGCGCACTGTGGAAGAGCCGCCGTCCGCACCGACTAGCAATAAGGCACTCAAGTTTAAGCTGTCTTCGCCCTGTGCCAGCTGTATTTGGATAGCATCACTGCCCGCCTTTAAATCAGCAACCCGCCAAGGCGCAAGCACTTCGACGGCGGAGTCGGCAACCAACTCGGCGACATGGCTTTCCAAATCCCGCGCACTGATGACATAACCCAATGCCGCGACCTGTTCTTTGGCGGCGGACAAGCGCGTTTTGCCAAAATGGCCTTGGTCAGAAATATGGATGTGTTCGATGGCAGTGGCGGCATGGCTGATGCCTTGCCACACTTGTAAGGTTTCCAGCATCGCCACCGTACCCGCCGCCAAGGCTAAGGCCCTGTCACCTGAGGGCGCAGCCGCCAATTGCACACGGCTCTGTGCTTCAATAATGGCGATGCGCAGACCGCTGCCGTTAAGTGCCAAGGCTAGGCAATTGCCCGCCAAGCCACCGCCAACAATCACGACATCATAGTCTAGGCACATAAGTCCGCCTGCATCAGGGCTTCAATGTCGGCTATGCTTTTAGGAACGCCGCTGGTCAGTATTTCATGGCCTTCGGCTGTCACCAGCACATCATCTTCTATGCGTATGCCTATGCCACGCCATTGCGCGTCTACCGATTTGCAGTCGGCAGGGACATACAGCCCCGGCTCTACCGTCAATACCATGCCCGGGGCCAACAAACGCCATTCTTGGTTGACTTTATAGTCGCCGACATCATGGACATCCATGCCTAACCAATGCCCAATGCGGTGCATGTAAAACTTTTTATATTTTTCGTCTTTAATGAGTTTTTTCAGCTTACCCTTGAGCAGTCCCAAATCCAGCAAACCTTGGGTAATGACTTCAACTGAAGCGTCATGCGCACTATTCCAAGGAATGCCGGGCTTGATGTGTGCCAGCGCGGCGGCTTGGGCATCCAATACCAATTGGTAAAGTTGCTTTTGGGGTTCGCTAAACCGACCGGAAACCGGAAAGGTGCGGGTAATGTCGGCGGCGTAATGGTTGCATTCTGCGCCCGCGTCTATCAGTAATAACTCGCCGCTGTTAAGTTGCGTGGTGTTGTCGGTGTAGTGCAGCGTACAAGCATTTTTGCCGGTTGCGACGATCGACGGGTAAGCCACTGCGCGTAGGCCGTTGTGCATAAAATGCTGGATAATATCGGCTTCGACTTGGTATTCGTAGCGTCCGGGGCGGCAGTTTTGCATCGCCGTGACATGGGCGGCGGCGGATACTTCAGCAGCACGGCGCATCTGGTCTAATTCGGCTTCGGACTTGAACAAGCGCATTTCATGCACGATCAGCTCTAAGGAAGCCAGCTCGCTAGGCGCCAGCACGCCGCTTCGGGATTGGCTGCGGATTTGTTTGAGCCAGTCTTGCAAACGCAAGTCCAAATCGGCATCGCGCCCCATCGGGTAATAAACGCGGGATTTATTTTCTAATAGCCCAGGCAAGATGTCGTTGACGTCAGTGATAGGAAACGCATCATCAGCGCCAAAATCACGCTTCGCGCCTTTCAGACCCGCATGTGCGCCTTCCCACAAGGCTTTTTTGGCGTCAAATTCGCGGCAAAACAACAGATATTCGCCTTGTTCACGCCCGGGAATAAAGACCGCCAAGGCATCCGGCTCATTAAATCCGGTCAGGTAAAAAAAATCGCTGTCTTGGCGAAACGGGTAATGCACATCACGGTTGCGCGTGCGCATCGGGGCGCTGGCAATCAGTGCGACATTGCCCACGCCAATTTGCTGCATCAGCCGTTTGCGGCGTTTTTTAAATTCACTTTGTTTCATGCGTCTTGCCATAGTGAGGGTTCATCAGTGTCGTTGGCGTCCAGTTCATCGCGTAACAACAGTACCGCCGACCGTAAATATTCGGTAATTTCCACAAAAGCCCGCTCGTCGTCTTCGCCTTCGGCCTCGTCGTCAAGCTGGGTAAATTCGGTGATGTCTTTCAGTATATCGCGTATTTCCTTAGACCAACGTGTGCTTTTTGCCGCTTGCGCCACGCCAAACAAAAAACCTTGGCACCAGTTTTTTAAGGCGGCAATGCGTATCGGCAAGGGCTCGTCATCATCCGGCAATAACAGGTCAAACTCGAACTCATCACTGCCCAATAAGCGTTGGGTTTCGTCAAACAAGCGCACCAGCAAGCCATTGTTGGCCTGGGCGGCGGCATCGGCATTGGCAAATAACTCCGCGAGCCAAGTGCCGCTATCGGCTTGTCCGTTGACGCACAACATGCCCGTCGCCATGCCGTGAGCTTCTGCCGCAGACAGGTCGGCATTTGTTTGTACAATGATTGCGTCACACGCGTTGTAAGCCATAAATTTTCACTATCACTAAAAGAAAAATAGTGCTTATGCTAACATTGTTAGCGGGTGCGGTTAAAATTTGTGCATTTTGGGCGTAACTGTTGTGGACAGCCAAACGCAAACATGCACCGCCACAGAGATCCCCCAGCGCAGACCACCACCCGCACAACACCGCTACACCTAAAACTCCCTGCATTTAACAGCAATCATCATCTACCATGACAGAAAATCCGCTATCCCCCGCCTTAGAAACCGTTCAAACCCAACTGGATCAGCTTATCGCAAATTACCAGGCGGTGCTGTCCGAAAACGCACGCCTGACCCACAGCCAAGAGCAATTGCGCTTGGAAAAAGAGCACTTGTTAGCACAATCTGCCGCTGCAAGAACGCGCGTAGAAGCCATGATTACCCGACTAAAAGCCTTGGAGCAAGCCCATGATTAAAAAACCCCAACCCGTCTCCCTCATCATTTTAGGCAAAGAATATCTTATCTCTTGCCCGCCCGAAGAACAGGATGAGCTCACGCGTTCGGCCTTACAACTAGACCAGCAAATGCGCAAAATGCGCGATTCCGGCAAAATTGCAGGCCCCGACAGAATTGCCGTTATGGCGGCCCTTAACTTGGCGCACGAACTCCAGTTGCTGAAAAGTGAAAATGCCCACCTGCACCGTAGTTTGGATGAATGCTTGGCTAAATTAAGCCGCAAACTAGAAAACGTTTTAGAAAATCCCTAAACACGCTAGAATAACCAGCGTATCTCCTGCGGCGTTCGAGAG
>JABFST010000170.1 GCA_013140465.1 Methylococcaceae bacterium | reverse complement strand
AGCATGGGCATTCATAAGGCGGTGTATAGGCATAGGAGACTGGAGTGAAAAAACATGTTTTTTCACTCCGATGAGCAAGCTTACGTTAATTCTTTCACAGTCTCATAGCCCCATCGCCGCCACTTTCCACCCACAACCCCAACCCCAGGAGCTAAATCGTCATGGCAAGTATTGGCCTGTGTATGATTGTTAAAAACGAGGCGCATATCATCCGGCGTTGTTTAGAGAGTGTTTTGCCGTTATTGGACTATGTGCTGATTGTCGATACCGGATCTACCGATGGCACCCAGCAAGTCATTAAGGATTTTCTTGAACAACATAAGCTGCCAGGACAAGTGATAGACGAGCCGTGGCGCAATTTTGCCTATAACCGCAGCTTTGCGTTAGCAAAGCTGCGCGAACAGCAAAATATAGACTATGGCCTGATGATTGATGCCGATGAAGTGTTGGTCTATGAAGATGATTTTAAGGCCGATAAGTTTAAACGGGGCTTAAGCAAAGATGTCCATGATGTGCAAACGCGCTACGGCAACTTACTGTATTTGCGCCCACAAATTTTTAGTAACCGCCTACCATTTTCCTACAAAGGCGTATTGCACGAATTTTTGGACGGCGCGGTCATAGGCACACGCGAAACGGCGGCAGGCGTGTTCAATCATCCGCTACAAGACAGTGCCAGAAACCAGGACACAAAAAAATTCCATCATGATGCGGCGGTTTTAGAAGCCGAATTGCGTACCGAAACCGACCCTTTTTTAGTCTCCCGCTACACTTTTTATCTGGGACAAAGTTATCGGGATTGTGGTGAAAAATCTCTGGCCCTAAAAGCGTATTTGCGCCGTGCGCAATTGGGCTTTTGGCAAGAAGAAGTGTATATCAGCTTGTTGAACGCGGCACGTTGTAAGCTCAGCTTGGGCTATAACGAGGCTGAAATCATCCACGCGTTTATGGTCGCCCATGAAAGCTTGCCTACGCGCTTAGAGTCTTTGCATGGCGTTATTCGGTTTTGCCGGATGAACAAACATTTCCAGTACGGCTATATCTTGGCTGCCCATGCCATTAACTTGCCTAAACCCAAAGAAGGCTTGTTCATAGAGCCGTGGATCCATGATTATGGTTTGCTGGATGAATACGCAGTAGTGGCGTATTGGACCGGACATTATCGTGAATGCCTAAATGCCTGTGTACAATTGCTAAAAGACGGCAATCTACCCGCCCAAGATCGCCAACGCATCTACGATAACGCCAATTTTGCCGTGACGGGCTTAAACCAACCGCATTTGGCTAAATCAATCCCCGCCGTATAATCCGCATGGAAACCCTTATGAGTACAACTACCCCTGTTACAGAATCCACAAACATCCGCTTAAACCTAGGCTGCGGACGCAACAGCATACCCGGTTGGGTTAATATTGATATTTTTCCGCTGCCGGGGGTAGATTTTGTCGCCGACTTGGAAGATTGCCAAAACACACCCTTGCCTTTTCAGGATGACAGCGTGGATGAGTTTTTGCTTTCGCATGTCTTAGAACACATGCGCCACCCTTTGGAATTGATGCAAGAGCTGCATAGGATCGCCAAACCCGGTGCGCTAATGGTGATACGCGTGCCGCACGGCGCGAGTGATGACGCATTTGAAGACCCCACCCATGTGCGGCAGTTTTTTACCGGCAGTTTTGGTTATTTTTCGCAGCCGTATTATTGGCGTGCCGATTACGGTTATCGCGGCGATTGGCTGACCGAAAAAGTTACGTTAGTGGTCAGTGCGGCAGAATATCGCGGCTATTCGGTAGCAGCCCTGATGCAGAAAATAAACCACGAACGCAATATTGTCATTGAGATTAAAGCAGAATTGCGTGCCGTCAAACCAGTGCGCCAACCCTTGCGGCAACTACAACAAGCGCCGCAGGTGATTATTGATTGGCAGTAACTCGCCGCTTAACCCTGATTGCCCACAGTTACGGCGTTGCTTCTGGCGTGTAACTGTGGGTGCAGTGGCACGCCTAATTCCCTCGGGTACTCAGTCCACCAGAAAGAGGACGCATCTATTCCGACTAAACCCCGCACCACCAATAAAACGCACATTAATCCCAAACCTCAATGGCTCCACAATGGGTCGCCGACGGATACGCCTATTAACCATTAACTTTTTAACTGTTATAGTGTGGCGTTTTAATCATAAAAATACATAAGGTTTGTTTTCATGAATTTGGCGTATACATTTTCGGGGTTTATGGTCGGCTTGCTGGTGGGTGTCACTGGCGTGGGCGGCGGTTCGCTGATGACACCTTTATTGGTGTTTCTGTTTGGCTTTAAGCCCGCTGTTGCTGTAGGCACGGATCTGTTATTTGCCGCCATCACCAAAACTGGCGGTGTGTGGGTGCATCATGGCAAACACGGCTCAGTGGACTGGAAAATTGTCGGCTGGTTGGCGTTAGGCAGCTTGCCGTTTGCCGTGATGACTTTATTTGTACTCAAATACTTAATGGGCATAGGCAAAGAAACAACAGGGGCGATTACTTTTACCC
>JABFST010000448.1 GCA_013140465.1 Methylococcaceae bacterium | reverse complement strand
TCCTATAGGTGCTGTGCACATTGCTTGGAAAGACGGCCCCGCCATGCAGCCCAACCCACAGTTTATTGCCGACGTGGAACAGCGGATCCGCGCCAAAACCACGCCCATCTTATTACTGTGCCGCAGCGGACAACGTTCCTTAGATGCGGCAGCGGCATTACAGGCGGTAGGCTACCAACGGCTCATCAATATCGTAGACGGTTTTGAAGGCGCACTTGATGAGCAAAAACACCGTGGCAACCTCAACGGTTGGCGTTATTGCGGCTTGCCTTGGCAACAAAGCTAAGCGCAACCCGATTATTGCCTTAACACGCTATTCTTAGGGCTACGCCCTCCTTTCCCTACCCACTTAGGAATGTACTAACCGACCCAGAACACGGCCTAAAAGGTTCAGATCCTATGCGCCTAGCCGTCCCGTCGCCATTCCTTAAAACACACGACTAACCGCGTAAGGACAGGCTTAGCCCGCCCTTACACTCTGGGGCTTGTCGCCCCACACCTATTTTATTAACCCCTTAGAGTACATAAAGTGATTGAAAAATTAAGAAACATAGCCATTATCGCCCACGTTGACCACGGCAAGACGACCTTGGTGGACAAATTGTTGCAACAGTCGGGCACGTTTGCCGCCCATGCCAAAGTGACTGAACGCATCATGGACTCCAACGACATCGAAAAAGAACGCGGCATCACCATCTTGGCAAAAAACACCGCGCTGGATTGGAACGGCTACCACATCAACATCGTGGACACCCCGGGCCACGCCGATTTTGGCGGCGAAGTCGAACGCGTGTTGTCGATGGTCGATTCCGTGTTATTGCTGGTCGATGCCGTAGACGGGCCGATGCCACAAACCCGTTTCGTCACCCAAAAAGCCTTTGCCTTAGGCTTAAAACCCATCGTCGTCATCAACAAAATTGACCGCCCAGGCGCACGCCCTGATTGGGTGGTTGACCAAACATTTGATTTGTTTGACCGCTTGGGCGCAACCGACGAACAACTGGATTTTCCTATCGTCTATGCCTCCGCGATCAACGGCTATGCCGGCTTGGAACACAACATCACTGGCGGTGACATGACCCCGCTATTTGAAACCATCGTCGCCAAAGTCAGCCCGCCGCCAGTCAACATCGACGGCCCATTCCAAATGCAAGTGTCCAGCTTAGACTACAACACCTATGTCGGCGTTATCGGCATAGGCCGCATCCAACGCGGCACCATTAAGCCTAACCAACCTTTAGTGATCGTCAACCGCGAAGGCGTAGAGCGTAAGGGCCGTATGCTGCAAATCTACGGTTTTCATGGTTTGGAACGCGTGGAAGTCGCGGAAGCGCGTGCAGGTGACATTATTGCGTTTGCGGGTATCGAAAAACTGGAAATATCCGACACGATTTGCAACCCCGATTTGGTAGAAATCATGCCGCCTTTATCAGTGGACGAACCCACTGTGACCATGACTTTCCAAGTCAACAACTCACCGTTTGCGGGCAAAGAAGGCAAATTTGTCACCACCCGCCAAATCCGTGACCGTCTGGAAAAAGAACTGCAACATAACGTCGCCTTAAAAGTGGAAGACACTGGCGACCCAGACAAATTTAAAGTCTCAGGCCGTGGTGAATTGCATTTGTCGGTGTTGATAGAAAACATGCGCCGCGAAGGCTTTGAAATGGGCGTGTCGCGCCCCGAAGTGATTATCAAAGAAATTGACGGCAAAAAATGCGAACCCTTTGAAATGGTCACTATCGAGGTGGAAGAAGAACACCAAGGCACGATCATGGAAAAATTGGGCGACCGTAAAGGCGACCTGACCAACATGGTGCCCGACGGCAAAGGCCGCATCCGCTTGGAATACATGATGCCCTCACGCGGCTTGATTGGCTTCCAAACCGAATTTATGACCGCCACCTCCGGTTCGGGCTTGCTCTACCATGTATTCGACCACTACGGCCCGATGAAAGCGGGTGAAGTCGGCAACCGTATGCGCGGCGTCATGATTTCTATGGTCGCGGGCAAAGCCGTGACTTACTCATTGCACCCCTTACAAGAACGCGGCGAATTGCTGTTGGTCAATGGCGACGAAGTCTACGAAGGCATGTTGGTCGGTTTGCATTCCCGCACTAACGACTTGTGCGTCAACCCATGCAAACCCAAACAGCTGACCAACGTCCGCGCCTCCGGCACCGACGAAAGCTTAGTGTTGGCACGCATCCAAAAACTCACCTTAGAGCAAGCGTTGGAATTTATTTCTGAAGATGAGTTGGTGGAAGTCACCCCTAAGTCTATCCGCTTGCGTAAGAAGCTGTTGACTGAAAATGAGCGGAAACGGGCGGCCAAAAGCTAACGCCTAACATTTGCCGACTAAGGTGACGGAACACTGCCGTCACCTCTTATGCGAAACCCCGTAGAGACGCGATTTATCGCGTCTCTTACGCACCCGCCAGTTTAAACTCAGACCGTAATCAGGCTGATGACAAGGCCTTACCCAGCAAGCCGCAAAGAACAGCAAATCTCCGCTACACACTAAGCCTCAG
>JABFST010000215.1 GCA_013140465.1 Methylococcaceae bacterium | reverse complement strand
TGAAAAAATCATGTCTTGTTTACTCAGTTCGACCGTGGATGCGGCGGACATTTATTTTCAGTCCAGCAACAGCGAATCGTGGGTGATGGAAGGCGGCATCATCAAAGAAGGCAACCACAGCATCGAACAAGGCGCGGGCGTGCGCCCCGTGGCGGGCGAAAAAACCGGATTTGCCTACAGCGACCGCATCGAATTGCCCGTGTTGCTAGCCGCAGCCAATAACGTTAAAGCCATCGTCCGCCAAGGCCAAGAGGCGCAGGTCAACTTAACGCAAGTCCGTAACGGCTCGCAATATTATCCGATAGCCAACCCGTTAAAATCGTTGGCAGACCAAGAAAAAATCGCCTTGCTGCAAAAAGTCGAAAGCGAAACCCGCAAACTCGACAGCCGTATCGAAGAAGTCATCGTCAGCCTCAGCGGCGGTCATGAAAGCATCTTAGTCGCCAACCAAAACGGCTCCCTCGCCGCCGACATCCGCCCGTTAGTGCGCATGAATGTCACCGTCATCGTGGTCGCCAACGGCAAACGCGAACAAGGCAGCATGGGCGGTGGCGGACGTAGCGATTACCGTTATTTTGTTGACCAAGACCGGGGCTTGGAATACGGCAAAGAAGCTGTGCGCCTCGCCTTAGTTAATCTTGATGCCGAAGAAGCCCCGGCTGGCAATATGACCGTCGTATTAGGCCCCGGTTGGCCCGGGATTTTATTGCACGAAGCCATCGGCCACGGCTTAGAAGGCGACTTTAACCGCAAAGGCACGTCCGCCTTTAGCGGGCGCGTCGGCGAACGCGTCGCCTCGGATTTATGCACCGTCGTTGATGACGGTACGTTAGCCGGACGGCGCGGCTCGCTGAGCATAGACGACGAAGGCACGCCCACCCAACAAACCGTGTTGATAGAAAACGGCATCCTTAAAGGCTATATGCAAGACCAACTCAATGCCCGCCTGATGGGCGTAAAACCCACAGGTAATGGTCGGCGCGAATCCTATTCCAGCCTGCCGATGCCGCGCATGACCAACACTTACATGCTGCCAGGCTCGCATAACCCTGAAGACATCATCAAATCGGTCAAAAAAGGCTTGTACGCGAAAAACTTTGCGGGCGGGCAAGTAGACATCACTTCCGGCAAATTTGTGTTTTCCGCCAGCGAAGCCTACTTAATCGAAAACGGCAAAATAACCCGCGCGGTAAAAGGCGCAACCCTGATAGGCAATGGCCCGGATGTGTTGACCAAAGTGTCGATGGTCGGCAACGATTTGGAACTCGACAGCGGCGTAGGCACTTGCGGCAAAGACGGGCAAAGCGTGCCTGTAGGCGTGGGCCAGCCTACCTTGAAGATTGATGGTTTGACAGTGGGTGGGACGAGTGTTTAAGTCCAGCCATTACCCTATCTGGAGTGCAACGGCTTTAGACGTTGCCGTGTATGTCACCAAACATTGAGCGCAACACCTGAAAGCCTTTGTATTTCTACTTAATTTTGGATAGACAAAGTTTTGGCTAAAGACGATAGTTTGGCTTGCTTAGGCTAGACCATCGATAAACTATTTTGAGATACGAAATAAGACAATGACTGATTTATGCCCAGTATGCAATACGGAACTCAAGAAAGCACCTATCCATCATTCTGAACGGGACGTAACCGATTATTCTTGTTACCGATGTGGTGATTTTGCCCTTACACTCGAAGCCATTGCATACATTCGTAAAGTTTTATGTCAGGTTATAGATGCGGGTTTAAAATTAAGCCATGCACTTCGAACCATGCAACGGATAAACGAAAAAGTTGAATTAACGGATAACCAGATTAGTGTAATTTTAGAACAACCGCTACCGCGTCCAAAAGAGCAAGCTGATTTATTGATACGGTGGCTAGCAGAACATTCTGATAGTCCTGGCGCACAGGTTTCGCTTGTTCCAATAGAGCACCACTTTTCAATAATAGGGACAAAAACTAAGCAAGGTTTTGATCTGGTTCTTTCTCATTTAAATAATGCTGGCTTGCTGAAAGAAACATTCAAAGAGCTGGGGTTTGAAAGAGGGATTGCTCGCCATAAACACACGATGGCTCTTACATTCGACGGTTGGAACTATTACGAAACCCTACTCAAAGGCAACCCCACCTACCGAAAGGCATTTATGGCGATGAAGTTCGGCGACCCTCACCTCGATGAGGTGCTTGAAAATGTTTTTAAACCCAGCGCAAAACAAGCAGGGTTTGACTTGTTTAAATTAGACGACGCACCTAGGGCGGGACTGATTGATGACCGCTTACGGGTGGAAATCCAGTCATCCGATTTTCTGATTGCTGATTTGACGCATGAGAATAATGGTGCATATTGGGAAGCGGGCTATGCCGAGGGCTTAGGTAAACCTGTTATTTATACCTGCGAAAAAGAAAAGTTTGAGGCTCTTCCCGATTTCGTGGGGTAGCCACTACATGTAGTATAAGATAGCCGAACGCCAACAAGCTTACCGACCTACCTGCAACTAGGCAATAGACAATAAGAGAGTCATGCTAATACAAATCCCCCT
>JABFST010000006.1 GCA_013140465.1 Methylococcaceae bacterium | reverse complement strand
GGCTTTAGTCAAGCCATTGATTAAGCGGCTATAAGAAATGCCGTATAAGCGTGCAGCCGCATTGATACGGACGATCCACAAAGCGCGGAATTGGCGTTTTCTTTGTTTGCGGTCGCGGTACGCGTACTGTCCGGCTTTAATGACCGCTTGTTTGGCAACACGGTAAACCCGGCTGCGTGCGCCGTAGTAACCTTTTGCTAATTTTAATATTTTTTTGTGTCTTGCTCTGGCTGTTACGCCGCGTTTAACTCTAGGCATTGTTTTTCCCGCTTAACTGTAAGGCATCATGCGCAAAGCCATGCGCACATCTGATGGATGAATAGTTGCGGGTGAGCGTAACTGTCTTTTTCTTTTGGTTGATTTTTTGGTCAAGATATGACGGCGGTGCGATTGCCCGCACTTGAAACCGCCGTTGCCAGTGCGTCTAAAACGCTTGGCAGCTCCACGGTTAGTTTTTATTTTTGGCATTTGTTTGCTCCAATAATTAAATATAAAAATCCCTGAGACATCACCCAACAAGGCAAAATGCTTGGCCCTGAAAAATGACTGGCATCTTTAATGATGCTTTAAGCGGACAATCCTGTGCCGCTTACTTAGGGACGCTTACGAAACGCCCCTGAGTACTGTTCCAGTATAGAACTGAATATTACGGTGGTTATTTTTTCTTTTTGGGTGACATAACCATAATCATTTGTCGGCCTTCCATTTTGGGGAATTGCTCGACAATGGCTATTTCTTCCAAATCTTTTTCGATACGCTTAAGCTGGTCCATACCGATTTCTCGGTGTGCCATTTCGCGTCCACGATAGCGTACTGTCACTTTGGTCTTATCGCCGTCGTTAAGGAATTTGATCAAACTCCTTAGCTTAACTTGATAATCGCCTTCGTCAGTACCCGGTCTGAATTTGATTTCTTTAACCTGAATTTGTTTTTGCTTCTTTTTGGCAATCGCCAGTTTTTTATTGAGTTCAAACTGGTATTTTCCGTAGTTCATTATCTTGCAAACGGGAGGATCCGCGTTTGGTGATATTTCTACTAAATCCAAGTCTGCCGCATAAGCGATCTGTTTCGCTTCGTCCAGCGAAATGATGCCTAATGCTTCACCCTCTGCACCTGTTACCCTCACGCGTCTAGCGGTGATGGCATCGTTCAGGCGCGTTTCGTCTTTTTTAGCAGCGATATCCTAATCCTCCAGTTTACTGTTATTTTCTATCTGCAATCTCTTGCTTTAACCGTTGGGCAAATTCATGGATTGACAGACTACCTAAATCTTCGCCTTTTTGCGTGCGCACCGTGATGGTTTGGTCTTCTAGCTCTTTGTCGCCGATAATGACCAGATACGGTATCCGCTGCATAGAATGCTCACGAATTTTAAACCCGATCTTCTCATTTCTCAAGTCAATTTTAACTCTAATGCCTTGTTGCTCCAGCTTTTTCATGACTGAGACAGCATAATCGGCATGGCGGTCGGCGATATCCATCACCATCACTTGTATGGGTGATAACCATAACGGGAACGTGCCTGCGTGGTTTTCAATCAGGATGCCGATAAAGCGTTCCAATGAGCCCAGTATCGCCCGATGTAGCATCACAGGGGCTTGTTTAGAGCCATCTTCGGCGATATAGGTGGCGCCCAATCGGCCCGGCATGGAGAAGTCCACTTGTATCGTGCCGCATTGCCATACCCGGCCAATACAATCTTTAAGTGAAAATTCTATTTTAGGGCCATAGAACGCGCCTTCGCCGGGTTGCAAATCCCACTGCAAATTTTTGTTGTTTAGGGCCAGTTCTAAGGCATTCTCGGCCTTGTCCCAAACCGAATCATCGCCTACCCGATTTTCGGGGCGGGTGGATAATTTGATGATGACTTCTTCAAAGCCAAAATCTTTGTAAACGTCGAACAGCATGTCGATGAACGTGGAGACTTCATCTTGGATTTGCTCTTCGGTGCAGAAAATATGCGCGTCATCTTGGACAAAATTTCTGACTCGCATCAAACCATGCAGCGTACCCGAGGGCTCGTTGCGGTGGCAAGAACCGAATTCCGCCAAGCGTATCGGCAGGTCGCGGTAGCTTTTAATGCCTTGGTTGTAAATTTGCACATGGCAGGGGCAGTTCATCGGCTTAATCGCGTAATCACGATGCTCTGAATGCGTGGTAAAAATCATCGCGCCAAATTTGTCCCAATGGCCGGATTTTTCCCAAAGCGTGCGGTCTACCAACTGGGGTGTTTTAACTTCGCCGTAGCCATTGACGCGCAATTTATCGCGGATGTACTGTTCAACTTGTTGGTAAATAATCCAGCCTTTCTCATGCCAGAATACCATGCCTGGTGCTTCTTCTTGGACATGGAACAAATTGAAAGTTTTGGCTAATTTGCGGTGGTCGCGTTTTTCGGCTTCTTCCAAGCGGTGCAAATAGGCTTGCAGTTCTTTTTTGTCGCCCCAAGCCGTGCCGTAAATGCGTTGCAGCATTTCGTTGTCAGAATTGCCGCGCCAATAGGCCCCGGCTATTTTCATGAGCTTAAACGCGCCTAGTTTGCCTGTGCTGGGCACATGCGGGCCACGACATAAGTCGGTGAAATCGCCTTGCTGATACAGCGACAAGTTTTGGTCGGCAGGTATCGATTCGATGATTTCTGCTTTGTAGCTTTCGCCTTGGCCTTTAAAAAAGCTAACGGCATCATCACGGCTTAAGATAGAGCGGCTGACGGCATGGTTTTGCGCCACCAGCTCTTGCATTTTGGCTTCAATAACGACGAGATCGTCGGGCGTAAACGGGCGGTGATAGGCAAAGTCATAGTAAAAGCCGTTGTCAATGACTGGGCCTATGGTGACTTGCGCTTCAGGGAACAATTGTTTGACGGCTTGCGCCAATAAGTGCGCGGTAGAGTGGCGGATGACATCAACGCCCTCCGCATCTTTTGCGGTAATGATTTGTAAGCTGGCATCTTGTTCAATAACAGTGCTAGCGTCAACTAAGACATTGTTGACACTGCCCGCCAAGGTGGCTTTAGCTAAGCCAGCACCTATAGAACTGGCAACATCCAGCACCGTAACAGCATGGTCAAACTCACGACGAGATCCATCAGGAAGTGTAATTACCGGCATTTGTTTGTTTTTTAGTTGCTACAATAAAAAAAGCACCGCCAGAGCAGTGCTTTATATGTTTGGTAGGCGCGATTGGACTCGAACCAACGACCCCCACCATGTCAAGGTGGTGCTCTAACCAACTGAGCTACGCGCCTGAAGCTTGTGACTTCAAGAGCTGAGTATTATACCAACTCGTTTGAGTTACGCAAGTATTGAAATGTAAATTTCTCACTTAAGAAGCTGATATTACGCATATTAATCTCCAGACTAGCACTCAAGCCAATCCTAAATAAAATATAAATTATTGTTTTTTAATAAGTTATATAAAAATGACGGGGGTCGCTAGGTTTCAGCCCCAAACCACAACCATTTAAACTGCGACAAACATCAGACGCAGATTATAATACCGCACCGCGTAATAGCCGGATAACAGGCTAAGCAACACCCAACCCACAGCCAACAGGTGCATCGTGTCCTTTAAAATTGTCATCGCCCTTTTTATATCCGCCCTGTTTTGGGGGCAACCCGCATTATGCCAACCCCCTAAAGTGGCTATTGCCAGTGCCCACCCATTGGCGACTGCGGCAGGATTTGAAATCATCAACAAAGGCGGCAATGTATTTGATGCCGCCGTTGCCGTCAGCGCGGCCTTGGCGGTCGTAGAACCCTCTGGCTCCGGTTTGGGCGGCGGTGGTTATTGGCTGCTACATCGAGCAAAAGACGGCCTGGAAACCTTCATTGATGCGCGTGAAAAAGCCCCGCTCGCCGCACAGCAAAACATGTATTTGGACAAAGACGGCAAGGTAATCGCCAAATTATCATTAGATGGCGCATTGGCGGCAGCGATACCCGGCATGCCGGCCGGGCTGGTGCATTTGGCTGAACACTACGGGCAACTGCCGCTAGCCACCAGCCTAGCCCCCGCCATCCGCTACGCAAAAACAGGCTTTGCGATTGGCAACCGCCATTTAAAACAGCTTAAGTTCCGTGCCGATTTGCTTAAGCAATATCCCGAATCAGCGCGTATATTTCTATCCGAAGGCCAACTGCCCAAGGCTTTTTCGATTTTAAGGCAACCTGATTTGGCCCATACCTTAAGCGAAATCGCCCGCTCAGGCCATGCTGGGTTTTATGGCGGCGATATTGCTGAACAACTGCTAGAAAGCGTCAAGTTAGCGGGTGGCATTTGGACCGCCGCCGACCTTGAAGCCTACCAAGCCGTCGAAAGAAAACCCATTAAAGGCCAATACCACGACCTAAAAATCACCAGTGCCGCACCGTCATCTTCAGGCGGCATTGTGCTGGTTGAAGCCCTTAACATCTTATCAGGCTATGACTTGCAAAAAACCGACGGCATAACCCGCAAACACCTTATCACCGAAGCAATGCGCCGCGCGTATCACGACCGCTCCTTATATTTGGGTGATGCCGATTTCATCAACATCCCCGTCAACCGTCTGTTAGATGCCGAGTATGCCGCTGGCTTACGCCGCAGCATAGCACTAGGCCACGCCACACCCAGCTCGCAGTTGTCTGGCGACAATAGCCCACAAAAAGAAGGCACCAACACCACCCATTTTTCGATTATTGACGACCAAGGCAACCGCGTCGCCGCCACCTTAAGCATCAACTTCCCCTTTGGCTCGGGCTTTGTCGCCAAAGGCACGGGCGTATTGCTAAATGACGAGATGGATGATTTTGCCAGCTCGCCCGGCGTCATGAATGGTTATGGCTTAGTCGGCGGTGCCGCCAATGCCATCGCACCCGGCAAGCGCATGTTATCGAGCATGACCCCCACATTTATCGAAACCGACCAGCAAGTCGCCGTTCTGGGTACGCCTGGGGGTAGCCGGATTATTTCAATGGTGTTATTGGCGGCCTTGGATTTTGCCGACGGCAACGGGCCGGACTCGTGGGTGCGATTACCCCGATACCACCATCAATTTATGCCGGATGTGTTGGAATACGAACTAGGCGCACTGACCGACGCCGAACGCCAAGCGTTGGGAGCTAAAGGCCACACGCTCAAACCCGCACGCTACCCTTATGGTGACATGCAAGCTGTCATGCTGGACAAACGCCAACATTCCTTAGCAGCAGCGAGCGACAAACGTGGCGAGGGCCTAGCCGTTGTTGGGCATTAATGAAATAGTTGTCAGCTATGGCAAATCCACTGCCACTAACACGCATCCGATTTTTTGGGGGATTTTGGATACCCACGAACGCGCCCAAGCCGAGAAATTTAAAACGCCTTTGCTACGGCAACGCTATATAGAAGTGCATGGACAACTACGGCTGTTATTGGCGAAAACCCTAAACCAGCCCGCCGCACAGCTTAGAATCGCCCGCACGGCGCAAGGCAAGCCCTATTTGCCGGATTACCCGACCTTGGCTTTTAACCTGTCGCACTCTGCCGAACACTGGGTTATTGCGCTTAGCCGACATTGCCAATTGGGCATAGACCTAGAAGTCTGCCAAGCACGCGTCAACTTGGTGGGCTTAGTGGAACGCTGTTTCGCAGCAGAAGAAATCGGCTATTGGCAACAATTGCCGGAAACCGAAAAAAATTTCGCCTTTTACCGCTATTGGACCCGCAAAGAGGCATTTGTTAAAGCCACAGGCGTAGGCATCACCCTAGGCTTAAACCAATGCGCCATCAATCCGCAACAACCGAATACCTTCTTACGCGTACCTAGCCAATATGGGCCAACCCAAGCATGGCGCATACACGATATAGAACTGGGTACAGGTTTGTGTTGCGCGTTAGTGACAGACAAACCCTCGTCGGTGATTGCGATAAATACGACTTCCCATGAGTGGTAGACCTGCGAGGGGGCTGAGGGGGGGTATTCAATAAACCTCCCTTAACCCCTCCTTTTTTAAGGAGGGGGACTGAATGTTTACCGAGGTTTTAAAAACCTCGCAGGTCTATCCTGCCGACTAGCCCCCCCCCTCTCGCCGCCTAGTTTCGCCAAGCTCTGTGCCTTAAGGCATAATAACCGCTTTCAACCCATTCCCCTTATTGACCACGGCATAGTGCTATGAACCCATTCATTTCCCGGCAGTTGATTTACCCGCTACAAGAAAAACTCCTCAACAGGCCGACATTTCCGTACTTGGCTAGCCTAGAACAAAGCCAATGGTATACCCGCGCCAACGTAGAAGCCCTGCAACTACAAAAACTGCAAACCTTGCTGACTACAGCCAGCCAACACAGCCCTTGGCATTCCAAGCGCATCGCCGAGGCGGGCATTAACCTGTCCAACATCAGTTTTGACGAACTGCGTAAGCTCCCCACAATGAGCCGTGCCGATGCCCAACAACACGGACACGAAATGGTGTGGCACGGCGTGCCGGGCGGTGCTTACCGATACACCACAGGCGGTTCTAGCGGGCAGCCGCTGATTTTTCATTTTGGGCGCAGCCGCCAAGCGTCTGATGCGGCGGGCCGGATACGCGCACGCCGTTGGTGGGGCGTCAATATAGGCGAACCCGAAGTGTACCTGTGGGGCGCACCTGTCGAACTGAACAAAACCGACCAAATAAAAACCATCCGCGATAGATTGCTTAACCAATTGCTGTTAAACGCCTTTGCGATGTCGCCCGAAAAAATGGCCAGTTATTTACGCGCCATCGAAAAATTCAACCCCCAGTGCATATACGGCTACGCCAGCAGTGTCGCCTTATTAGCCAAATACGCCCTACAACACCAGCACACCATCCGCTTGCCCAGACTAAAAGTAATCTGCACCACAGGCGAGCCGATTTATCCCGAACAGCGGCAGGTCATCTCAGACTACTTTAACGTGCCTGTCGCCAACGAATACGGCAGCCGCGACGCGGGCTTCATCGCCCATGCCAACAGCCACCAACAAATGCTGTTGCTGAGCGAAAGCAATATCCTAGAAGTGCTGGATCCACAAGGCAACCCGGTACAACCCGGCGAAACTGGCGAAGCGGTCATGACCGGACTCTGCTCAGAAGCCCAGCCGTTTATCCGTTACCGCACGGGCGATATGCTCAAGCTGTCTGCCGAACCCGACAAAGACGGGCGCGGACTGCATGTGATAGAAGAAATAGTCGGGCGCACCACCGATTTTCTGGTGCATGAAAACGGCTCCATCGTCCACGCCCTCGCCGCGATCTATGTGCTGCGCGAAACCAGCGGCGTAGAACAATTTAAAATCACCCAACAAGCCATCAATGACTTTGAAATTTTGATAGTCGGCAACCACTTTTGGCAAGACGACGCCTACGCCAGCATTACCGAAAAATTTAAGCTGCGCTTTGGCCAAGGCTGCCAAACCCACATCCAATTAGTCACGGCAATCCCACCCGAAGCCTCAGGCAAAACCCGACAAGTGGTGTCAAAAGTGCCGGCACAGTTTTGAGTTTGTAGGGGCGGCTATAGCTGGAGTGCAACGGCTTTAGACGTTGCCGTGTCGGCAATAAAACCGAGAAGACCACAGCAGGGTTTTAAAGGCAAAACAGGGCGTAATGCAGAGGTTTAGGCAATAAGCAGGTGTCCTTCGTTGCCCTAACATCCATAGGTATCTACACAAGTTTGAGCAAGTTATAAAAGTGCCGTCATACTGGTATGGTTGCCATTATCCAGTCACACGGATGTGAATGCCCACTCTGGCGGCAATGCTAAATCAAGCACTGACAGCTTACCGTAGCGACCGTCCGTGGCACTGGGTTCCGGCATCCATGCCGGAATGACGGGCTAATGACTTGTGTAGATACTTATGCCTAATATCTGTGGGAGCGGATTTAGCTTGAGTGCAACGGCTTTAGAGGTTGCCGTATCGGCAATAAAACCGAGAAGACTACAGCGCAGTGTTAAAGGCAAAACAGGGCGTAACGCAGAGGTTTAGGTAATAAGCAGGTGTCGGTCATTGCCCTAACACCTGTTTGAGCGGCTTTAGCCGCTCCGACGGACTGAACGTTAAACAACTTTTGTAGCCTCTCTATGGCTTCAACAAAATAAGGCAGGGGCGATAGATGTTTGATAGAGACCAATTTAAAGAAGAAATTTTTGCGCAATTAAATAGCTTGCCGCGAGATAAGCAGGTGGCATTTGCAGTGCGGTCAGCAATGCGGGTGTTGCCCTTGCTGGCAGTGCCGCATAAAAAAACCTCCAAGCTAAAAACTTGGGTACAGGCGATGACGGGGCAAACCGATCAAAGCCGCGTAGCTTTTGGTTTTTGGCCTATTGAAAAACGGCAGCAACATTTGTTGGCGGTGTTGCGTGCTTATAGTGTTTGCATGGGCTGGGAGGCGAAAAAAAATTTAGGTGACGGTAACTTTCGTCCCGCCGCCAACCCCGCCAACCC
>JABFST010000248.1 GCA_013140465.1 Methylococcaceae bacterium | reverse complement strand
CTTGCCAGAACCAAACCCGCGCTTGATTGTGCCAGTTGCGCCCAGTTGGACACCCACAATTGCGCCCAGTGACGGCCTATAAACCACATGACCGCATAAGTGGGAATCAGGAAAATATAGGCGGGCGACACGCAATAGCTACTAGTGCCATTGGCTATCGCCAGATAATCAATCATCGCTGCCAAGACCAGCAAAAAACCTAGCAAGGCTTTGTTGCGGTAAAACCCGGCAAAGAAAAACACGGCCAACGACGCATCGGGCAAATGCAGCACATCACCAAAATGATGGTAACGGGTCAGCACCATGACGGTAATCAGTGCCAAGGGGAATTGTTCGGCTTGTAGCCATTTTTTGAGGGTCATAATTGTCACCTTTTCAAAATTTACTATGGAATAAAGCCTACACGGCTGTTAAAAAAGCCGCATAGGCCAACGTTATCTTAGTGGGCATAATTGTTGTAATGGATGGATAAAAAGAAGTTGCTGTCGGCGGTTTTGTCTAGCACTAAAACCGCGTGTGCCATAGCCCGATTACGTCGCTATACCAAGCGTTTTTCCATTTGCCACTGACTATACCCGCCACACGACCCCCCTTGCCAAGATGCCTATGCAAATGCACTAAGGGAGTCTTTCAACTATTTTCTAAGCCTTGTGCCAATTGCTTAATGGCCTTTTTATCTTTAACGGCAAACCGTATATACCGTTTGTCTAAACCTATAAAATTGTCGCACACGCGAATTAACAGCCTAAAAGGTGCAAGCTTTGCCTGCATATCATAACCATCACCCTCATCTGGCAACCGTGCCAGTATAAAATTAGCCGCACTGGGATAAACCGTAGCAAACTGCCCGGTATTTTCTAAAACCTGTCGTAATAAGATACGATTTTCTTGGGTTTCGTAAAGGGTTTGACCAACAAATGCAATGTTTGCCAACGCAGACTGCATATAAGCCATATCTAAACTAGACAGTTTCCAAGCCGGTTCCAGCGTCTTTAACTGTCGGATAAAATCGCTCCTGGCCGTTAAAAAGCCCACCCGAACACCTGCGCAACCATAAAATTTACTTAGCGATTTAACAACATAGAGTTTTTTGTAGTCGGTGATACAAGCCATTGTTGATGTTGCTTGGCAAAAATCTAAAAACGACTCGTCCACCACAATATGACAATCTGCGGCTTGCCATACCCCCAATAAGGCCGTTAAGTCGTATAACGTCCCGTCAGGTGTTGCAGGGTTGACAAAAATGACTGTACAACCTGGCGGTACGCGGTGCTCTGTGACATCGCCAACGAACCGATTGATAAGCTGGACTTTACAGCCTAAACGCTCTGACAAACGTTGATACTCTCCGTATAACGGCGCATATAACACAACCTCAGCTGGCTGTAGAAACCGTAGCAATGAAAAAATAGCCGCACTCGCCCCATTAAATACCTCTATATCCGCCTCGTCGGGGAGTGGATAGCGGTTTTTAATCGCTTGTTTTAACAAGCCATAATCAGGATCACCGTAAGGGGTCAGCGATACGGCTGACAAATCCTGTACAGCAACCGCTTGGCTGGGATTAATGTTGGCAGAAAAGTCTATAACCTGTTCGGGCAAACAGCCTATCTGCTGTGCAAACGCATAAATATTGCCACCGTGTTGCATTTATAAATTTATGTAGTCGATGTAAGTGTAGTTTGCCAGGCACTGCAATTTATGCACCGAACCCGCATCAATACGAAATTGGAAGGCACTGGTGGGCGGCAGGTTTAACACCCGGGCCAATAGTGCCCGGATAACCCCAGCATGGGTCACGATTACCACCTGCGCTGCGTCTATTGTCATCAGCTGTTGCCAAAACTCGCCAGTACGCTGGTATAAATCGGCGAAGCTTTCGCCATTGGGCGGTTTTTCGGTGGCAAAATTATCCATCCAATGTTGTAACGCTGCGGCATCAATCCCTTCAAAGCGTTGCCCTTCCCAATCACCAAAATACAATTCTTGGATACGCGCATCGGTGTCAACTTGGTCGAACAGGTTTTCCGCCAATTGCACACAGCGCGACAAGGGGCTGCTAAACACGCGGCAATCATCGGCAAAATCGGGCAATTTGTCCGCTACGGCTTGCAGATCTTCAGGAAAACTGTCCGCCAAGCCGACATCGGTTTGGCCATAACACAAGCCTGCCGCATCGGCGGCTTGGGTGTGGCGAATTAAATAAATTTCCATAAGGCACTCACACTTAAATAAAAAACAAGTTCGGCAATTTGTTGGCTAGCACCCAAACAATCGCCCGTATAGCCGCCAATGTGGCGGTAGAAATAAGTGCCCAGACACTGGTTGACGACCACGACGGGGATAACCGCCCAGCTACACAATCCCGGCAACAGCCATAAGGGTAGACACGCCAGTCCGGCGGCATACAGCAGTTCTTTACGGCTGGGTTTGTAGACCGCCACCGAGGCTTTGCTGTCGCCAGTGCGCGCATAAGGGTAACAGTGCATCAGCGATAGCGGCTGCAATCGGCTTATGCTGTGCGCCGCCAACATAACACCAGGCACTGCGGCAATGGGCAACGCCGTGAGTAGACTCAGCTTTAATGCCATCAGCACCAGCAATCCTAGCAGCGCATAAACGCCAATATGCGAGTCTTTCATGATGGCTAAAATTTGGCTTTTGCCCCATCCGCCACCAAAGCCATCACACACATCAGCAAAGCCATCCTCATGCAAGCCCCCCGTCAACAGAATCGCCACTGCCAGCGCAATAACCGTTGCCGTAACTGCTGTCCAAACCTGTACCGCCAGATAAAACGCCAGTGCCGAAACCCCGCCGACCAACCACCCGACCACGGGCAAATAAATTGCCGATTGGGGTAACTGTGTGTAATCGAGTACGCCAACACTGGGCAAACGGGTATAAAAGCTGAGTGCCAGTTGTAAACGATGACAGTTTAAAGGCAGCATGAGTTGGAATCTACACCCGCTTCGGAAAAGCTCGCCATCTCATGCAAAAACAACACCGCCGATTGCAATAAGGGGAATGCCAAAGCCACGCCCGACCCTTCACCCAAGCGCAAATCCAAATTAAGCAGGGCGGTGGCATTGAAATGGTTTAATAAAACCTGATGGCCTTGCTCATTCGAGACATGGCTAAAAATGCAATAAGCCAACACCGCTGGACAACAAGCACTCGCCACCAGCAAGGCACTACTGGCAATAAAGCCATCAATCATCAGTATCATGCCACATTCAGCGGCCTTAAGCAGTGCGCCGACCATCATGGCGATTTCAAAACCGCCAACCGTGGCGAGGCTATGCAAGGCGTGCTGCGGCCTATCGGTGTGCGCTTGCCTTAAAAGTGCATGGCGGACTAAAACCTGTTGCAACACCGCCAGCTTATGCGCCAACTGGGCATCGGATAAGCCCGTCCCTCTGCCTACGCACTGCGCTAAAGGCAAGCCCGTCAAACTGTGCATTAAAAGTGCCGCCGACGAGGTATTACCTATACCCATTTCGCCAAAACCAATACAATTGCAACCTAGCGCAAATTGCTTGGCCACCAACTCCGCGCCTGTTTGTATCGCCTTTAAACACTGGGCATCGGTCATGGCAGGTTCGCTTAACATATTGTTTGTACCGTAAGCGATTTTGGCATCGATAAGCTGGGGATGCGCCACCAACTCAGCATTCACGCCCGCATCCACCACCTGCAAAGCGAGGCCATGCTGGCGGGTAAACACATTGATCGCTGCACCGCCCGCCAAAAAGTTCGCCACCATTTGTGCTGTCACTGCTTGCGGATACGCGCTCACACCCGCCGCCGCAATACCGTGGTCGCCCGCAAACACCATTAAGGCGGGCAGGTTTAACTGCGGTGTTACGCTTTGTTGGATCAGCCCTATGCGCAAGGCAAGGTCTTCCAACGCCCCCAAAGCCCCTAGAGGTTTGGTTTTGCCGTTTATTTTATCGGTAAGGGCTGAACGTAGCCGGGTATCTAAAGGTGGGACAACAAAGTCTAAAGGCATGGTCATATCCATGAGTTTTCAAATATCAAATCATCCAGCACTTGACGTTCTGCCCATTGCTGCTGTTCCAGCATCGGCTTGTCATAAAACGCAGGGACATGGCCTAAACACACTATCGCCAGTGGATGGCTACCTTCGGGCATGTTTAATAGGGTTTTTAACGCCGCCACCTCAAATAATGACACCCAACCCATGCCGATGCCTTCGGCGCGGGCCGCCAGCCACATATTCTGCAAAGCGCAGGCTAACGAGGCCACATCCATTTCCGGCAAAGTACGGCGGCCAAAAATATGCTGTTCACGCTGGTCACATAAGGCCGCAACCAACACTTCAGCACATTCCAACAGCCCTTCCACCTTAAGCTTCATGAACTCCTCCTCACGCGCAGCCAACGCCCGGGCAGTCGCTATGCGTTCTTGCTCGACCAGGGCATGTAAGGCGGTGCGCAATTCAGGCCGGGTGATGCGGATAAACCGCCACGGCTGCATAAAACCAACGCTAGGGGCGTGGTGGGCGGCGTTGAGAAGGCGGGTTAACACCTCAGGGGCCAGCGCATCGGGCAAAAAATGGCGCATATCGCGGCGTTCATAAATGGCACGGTAAACAGCCGCGCGTTCGGGGTCGGTATAGGCGTGTGGTGTAGCTCTAAAGGGCATGGTTTTGTCAGCTTGGCAGTAAGATTAATGGAGGTTATGGCTCTTTATTACAGTGGTTTTAGCTTGGGTTAATAACGTTTTGCTAGTGGTAGGTGCGAATTAATTCGCACCTCCGTCCTAACAGACGTTAAAAACGCTGTAAGTAGCCATTATGTTAAAATGCAGCCCAGTAGTGCGCAGGCGGGTATTTAAACACCCTTGCTTGCCTTTCCCCTCCACACGCCAAAACCATCACCACCATGTATTTTGAACTCGCCTTATTGGCTTATAGCCTAGACCTACTCATCGGTGAATTGCCCTGCAAGCACCCCGTTATGTTCATGGGTGATGTTATCAGTGCATTTGAACAACGGTTTTATCGTGACCGTGTCACTACGGGTTTAGCCCTCGTGCTAGGACTTATCAGCTGTGTTTACTTGGCCAGTGTGGCCATCGTGGCGGTTAGCCAATGGCTACCCAATTGGCTGGGGCTGGTGTTATTGTCGGTATGCGCATCCACAGGCTTGGCGATGAATATGTTGCATGGCAGTGTGGCGCACATTATAACCGCCGAACAGCCAAAACTCGCGTTAAGTTATCTGGTCAGCCGCGATACCGAGGCGATGACCGAAACCGACATCATCAAAGCCGCCTTAGAAACCTGGGCAGAAAACTTAAGCGACGGGGTGATTGCACCGTTATTTTATCTGTTGTTATTCGGTTTGCCTGGGATTGCCGTCTACAAAGCCATCAACACCTTAGACTCGATGGTGGCCTACAAAACCCCACACTACATAAATTTTGGCAAAGCCGCTGCGTTATTGGATGATGCGGCAAACTACCTGCCCGCACGTCTGACAGCCCTGTTAATCGTGTTAATCGCCGCTGATAAAGAGCTGGCTTGGCAGTGCCTCATCCGCGACGGCAATAACCTGGAAAGCCCTAACGCTGGCTACCCGATTGCCGCAATGGCAGGTGCATTAGGCGTGGCCTTAGGTGGCGATGCCAGCTATCATGGCCAACTTAAACACAAACCCAGCTTAGGACTGGCTAAGCGTCCGCTGACGGTTGGCGTGTTAACCGAAGCACTTGCCATGAAACCCCGGATTAATGGCGTGGTGTTGGGCCTGTTATTCTTGGGAAGCTGGTTGGCTTAAGCCCTTTTGTTTTACAGCATAGGCCATCAAAACTTACACTACAAACGGTCATGTTTTTGCCTTTTATAATCGACCGTGGGGTACGCTTTGCGTACCCCACATTGATTTTTTACCCGTTATTTTTAAAGGTGCGCACAGCGCACCCTACCTAAAAAACCAAAAAGTTGACCGTTTACAGCATACCATTCACCCTTACTTCTTATCCCCCTGTATGAAAACTTTATTTATTGGCGGCATCAAAAGCGGTAAATCACGCTTGGCTGAACACTATCTGTTGCAAAATCTGGCCTGCCTTGACAGCAAACCGTATTATCTGGCGACCACCGAGTTTTTTGATGACGAACTGCACGAACGGGTGCGGATACATCAACAACGCCGCCAAGACTTATTTATCACCCTAGAGCAACCGCTGCACTTGCTAACCACCCTGCAAAACTGCCAACGCCCAGTGCTGGTGGAATGTGTGTCCATGTGGCTCAACAATATGCTTTACCACCACATCCCCGAAACCGACATTTTGGCGGAACTTGCCGCCGTGTTGGCCTTGCCTGGTGATGTGGTGTTTGTGCATAATGAGGTGGGCTTAGGCATTATTCCTGACAACAAACTCGCCCGTCAATTTGTGGATTTATCCGGCAAAGCCGCACAACTGATGGGTGAACACTGCGACGCGGTGTTTCTTTGCAGTGCGGGGTTAAAACTGGCCCTAAAATAAGTCTGTGGTTTTTTATGGCAAGAACAGTTGCGCGGCAAAAATCGGATTGGACGGAAAATAAAAGTGTAAAAAACTAGCGGTGACAACACCTTGCCGATACACCGCCTCGCCCTGTCCATAGCGGCTACTGGCAATAAAAGCGGGCGGGATGTCAGTATCAAACCGTCCATAATGAAAGGTGTGCGCCCCTATTGTGCCTGTTGGGGTGTCCAGATACTGTGTCCCTAAACCCTGTAATTTTGCTTGGATAACACTCTGCCCTGCCAGCAAGCCGCACATCGGCACACCATTAAGTGCCTCCCCCAAGACCATCATGCCGCCACATTCCGCCAACAGCGGCTTGCCTGCCTGTACGGCGTTACCCAAACCCTCACGCAGCGAATTATTTTGGCTGATAATATCCGCATGTAATTCAGGATAACCGCCGGGTAGCCAGTAAGCATCGGCATCAGGCAACGCCACATCATGTAACGGTGAAAAATAAACCACTGTTGCCCCTAAAGCTATCAGGCAATCAATATTGGCAGGGTAGATAAAGCAAAATGCCGCATCACGCGCAACGGCAATCGTTTTGCCGCGCAATAAAGGCGGCGGGTGGGTTGCCATCGGTGCGGCAAAATCCGTTATCGGCGGTAAAGGGAGGGCATTGTTTTCCGCCAACAGTTGCGCAGCAGCGGCTATACGCACCTCTAAGTCCGTTATCTCATCGGCTAAGTGCAAGCCTAAATGCCGCTCGGGCAAACACAGCCGTTGATCCTTTAATAACGCGCCTAACCAAGGTGTTGAGGGAATAACTGTCGTTAGCGCAGCTTGTAACATCGTGGCATGGCCTAGGCTACCCACCTTGTTGGCAATCACCCCGGCGCGGACTAATACGCTATCAAACGCATATAAACCCGCAGCAACAGCGGCAAAGGTTTGCGCCATGCCGCTGGCATCAATCACCAAGGCCACAGGCAAGTTAAAGGCTTTGGCGAGGTCGGCGGTGGATGGTATGCCATCATACAAACCCATGACCCCTTCGACAATCAGCACATCTGCGGTTTCGGCGGCGCGATACAGCTGCGCTTTGCCATCGTCCAGCCCACACATCCCCAAATCTACATTATAGACAGGGCGGCCTGTAGCGGTTTGCAAAATCATCCCGTCGATAAAATCAGGGCCGCATTTAAACGCCTGCACGGTGTGGCCTTGGTTGCGCCAAGCACGCGCCAATGCGGCGGTGACTAGCGTCTTGCCTTGCCCGGAAGCAGGTGCGGACACTAACAAGGCAGGACGATTTAATGTCGGCATGGGGTGTATTTATGAAATGGCTGGTAAGGGAAACAACGCTGTTCTGCTCAACCAAATGAATATACTGCGAACGGACATGTTTTCGCTACTTATAACCTAGCGTAGGATAGGCTGTGCGTACCCTAACTAAAAAAACAAAAATATGACGTTTACAGTACAGTGGTTTTAGCTTAGATGGATAACGTATTGCTAGTAATAGGTGCGAGTTAATTCGCACCTACACTCCTAACAGACAGACGTTAAAAAGGCTGTCTATATGCTGCTAGCAAGCATGATCTATATTATTACGTGCTGTCCTGATGGGCTTTGTGTTCAACCAAGGCTTTAAACAAATACACCCCACCCCAAGCCAGCAAGCCGTAAACGACGGTAGACCCTAAATATAAAGGATAATAATGGGCTACGCGCCCACTATAAGCCAGCCATGACAACTCGCCAAACTTCCCTGAAAACAAATAAAAACTCGCATTGGAAATAAGGAAAGCCAGCGAGCTTGCCAGAACCAAACCCGCGCTTGATTGTGCCAGTTGCGCCCAGTTGGACACCCACAATTGCGCCCAGTGACGGCCTATAAACCACATGACCGCATAAGTGGGAATCAGGAAAATATAGGCGGGCG
>JABFST010000397.1 GCA_013140465.1 Methylococcaceae bacterium | reverse complement strand
GTCGATGGTTTGTTGCAAATACGCCTCGGAATTATAACAAGGCATAATCACCGAAATCAGCGGGTAATCGGGGGTGCGGGTCATGTAGTGCGGCCTCATCGGGCTATCAATTGAAAAACAGCGGCGCGGGTCAGGCCCTTACACGCGAATATCTTTGCCTAATGCCGCATTGATATGGCTAATCACCTGCGCGACCGTCACGTCTTCCATACAGCGCAGCCGATAAGGGCAAAAACATTGCGAGCGGTCTTCTCGCCACACACCTAAGGCACTGTTTTCTTGGCAAGGTTGGCAATCATAGTTAGCGGAAATAATGCTGACATTATTAAGAAAATGCGGGAACACTTTGCGGCGGCTAGTGGGCCCCAAAATCGGGAACACGGGCTTGCCTAAGGCGACCGCCATGTGCGTGACCCCGCAATCATTGCCGACCACATAACCCGCTTGTTTGATTAACGCCGCCGTATCGGCTAACGACAACTTGCCGATATAGTTTTTAATGTGGGCAGGAAATTCTATAGGGGCATCATAACGTTGGGCAAAATGCCGCGCCAAACGCCACGCCTTGCCTTGGTAAGTTAAGGTTTTGCCAAAGATTTTCTTGCACGCATCAGGAAACACCAAGCGGTTGGAATGGTCGAGGTCGGCGGGCAATCCCACTACCGCCACGTTTTTTATCTGTTTTGCCAATTCCCCATAACCGCCCCATTTGCGGATAATCATTTGCATCCCGCCGCCCGGCACCAGCACACAAGTGTCGCTGTCTATATCATCAAAAACCCTGTCCGACGGCGCACAGCCTGTTTGGGTCACGACTTCAACATCGGGGACTATAAATTTTGCCAAATTAGAATACAGCTCTATTTCGGAATGCAGTTGGAAGCCTTTTTGCCAATCCCACATCGGGTGTAACACAACGGCATCGGCAAAATTTTTAAACGGGATGGGTTCACCATGCACTTCAAAGCCATAGATATACAAGGCGTAATCTATATCCAAAAACGGTGTCTGTTCGGTGGACACGGTACGCACATAAGGCCAGCCGTGAAACAAGGTATCCACCTTGGGGGTTTCGCCTTGCAGGCACAAATCAACGGTATAGCCACCTTTGGCTAACATTTCCAGCATAGGCGTTGCCATGAGCATATTGCCCATGCCGCTGCCTAAATGCACCAATGCGGTGTTGGGCTGTGACATTTTGACTCCTGATCCAGTTGCGTTGGTTAAGATAGGCACTAGCTTAGCCGATGCGCCAAAGCGCGCAAGCTAGCATACAGGCGGCTATCGAGAATTTTGTTGGCCAAGTTTTCCACCCGGCTAAAGCGTTCGCTGAGCGAGTCTAAACGCAGCCCTAACTGCGCCAAATCCTGCGCCGTTTGCCTAAACAACAGCACGGCATAAATCCCAGTTTGTTTGGCGGGCTTAGCCAAAGTTTGGGCATACGCATCCATCAGTTTTTGGATGGACTGCTTGGCATCAAAATGACCCGCGACGATTTGGTAGCCGTTATCGGCAAGCTGCTGACGCAAGCCAGCATCTGCCAGCAACATAGCAATGCGCCCTGCCATCGACGTGCTATCGCCGACATCGATTAAATAGCCTGTTTCGTTGTCAAACACCACTTTTTCGACAATTCCGCCACAGCGGGTCGCAACTGCGGCACAGCGGCACGCCATCGCCTCCAACAGCACATAAGGCCCGCCTTCAGACACCGAACTCAGGGCAAAAATGTCACATTGGCTTAAAATTTCAGGCACATCTTGGCGAAAACCTAAAAAATGCACATGGTCTTGTATGCCCAACTCGGCTATGCGGTCGTCCAATTGTTGTTGGTAATCGCTAACACCCATCGCCCCCAGCACTAAAAAATGCGCATCAGGGTGTTGCTGCAACACGAGGGCGGCGGCTTCGACCAACACTTCAAAGCCCTTATCGGGGTGGATGCGACCCACAGACACCACTAAGGGCGCATCTGGGGCAATCGACAGTTGTTGGCGTATGGTTTTGCCTGTTGCATCTGCGGCTTTTTGGTATATATCCAATTCCAGACCGACATTAATCACGCTAATGTCTACAGCGGGCAAATACGCCCTTAAAGAATCAGCGGTTGGTTCGGAAACGGCGATTAGATAATCAGAAATATCGTTAATTAAGCTGGCAAAACTAGCGGCGGTCAATTGCAAGCGTTGGAATAAAGGCTGGTTATCCATAAATGGGATATGCACCATCAGGATATGATGAATACCTTTAAGCCTAGCCGCTAATCCGCCATCAAGAAAAATATTGGAATTGGTATGGACTAGATCAATTTGATAATCGTCAATAATCTCGCTGATTTTGCTGATACGGTTGGCGGTGTCGGACAAAAAACTATACCAAGCGCGATCAGGCCCCAACCACCCGCAAGTCAGAGGAACAACTATCGATGGGGTATTTAACTTTGCCAATTCAGCCCTAAAAGCCACGCCGTCGCCCGGCAACAACACAATAGGGTTATACAGCGCACGGTCTAAGTGCCGCATCACACTCAACAGATACACTTCACC
>JABFST010000247.1 GCA_013140465.1 Methylococcaceae bacterium | reverse complement strand
CGAATCCCCTGACCCCGAATCCCCAGCCTTTTTACAAGCTCTTGCAACAAATCCGCCTAACAGTTTTTTCCAAAAAAAAGGGCCCAAAGAAACACATCTTGCGTGTCCTTTGCGCCCTTTGCTGTAAACAAAAAGTCGGGTTAGGTATTAACCGTAACCCGACAATTTAAACGAACCAATTCCAGTAGCCTTAGCCTTAAACCCGTTTGGCGGGAAAGCTTTTTTGCAAGCTATGGCACAGGTCACAGGCGATGGCAGTGCCAGCCTTAACGGCTTTCTTAGCCCCTTTTTCATCAATAAACTCGCGGTCTACAGGGGTTTTAGACAAGCGCGTACCTTTGTGGTCGGCGCCATGACAAGCCGCACATTGGTCTTCACCTTTTTTTCCGGCGTACTGGGCGTAGTCGTTATGCCAGCCGCCCTTGATAACACCACCTGCGCGTTTAGGGCTGTTAGGTGTGGAATCTAAGGTGTCGTTTGGCGCTTCTTGCCACCAGTAAGGGTCATTCACTGGGTGCATATTGTGTGGACCGCCTAAGATGTGTGGCTTGGCATCACCGCTGTAAATACCGCCATCCAAATCATCTTTTAGCTTAAACGAATCAGCGGTATGGCACACGTTACACTCTAACAGCGTGCCGGTATGGCCTTGCAACTGGAGTGCCGTCACGTTGTCATTGGCTTTGGGATCGCGGTTAGGCCAAATGGCATGAGCCGCACCGTGACAAGCCGCACAGGCAACGTTGCCATGCGTGTCTTTACCTTCGCGGAACACCGTGGTCTCCAAATTAATGATTTGGGGATATTGAGGAAAACTTTCAGTCGGATAATAACGGCCTGTTGCGCTCACCTCGATAGTCCGTTTGTACAAAGGCACAACGGCAAAACGCGCGGCATCTGGGTTGTTCAAATCCACTTTGCGGGACATTTGTGCGGGGTCGCTAGTATCAAATGCGGTCTTTAAGACTGCATCCGAACCTTTGCCTATATGGCAAGAGCCACAATCGGTCTCATCAAACCAAGGTACGCGGAAGGCGCCTTCTTGGGCATCTTCAGGATCGCCTGGGTCGCCCGGAACCGCCAAGCCGGGTTTGCCTTTCTTGGTGAACGCACCACCCACACCGAGCATGTCGCCATGACAGTCATAGCAGGTTACGCCCGCCGTATACATGCGGTCGCGGTAATGCTGTTCGCGCTGACCGCCGTGGCATTTAAGGCAGTTTTCTTCCATAGGCAATTGCTTGCCATCGGCGCCAAATATGGGAAACAAGGTTTTGGGATTGCGGTTGGGGCTAGCCGTGCCTTTGGCCCACGGATAACGCACGAACACACCTCTTTCGTCGCGGACTATGCCGGACTTGTCGGCGTTCCATTGCAATTCGCCGTGGAAGCGGTGCATAGTCACCGAATACCCGGCAAAATAGGCGGGGTCGTTGACATCATTGCGACCGCCGTCATACCAGCTCCTGCCATACACGTCATTGTTCAATGCTGAGAAATGGCAGCCATCGCAATTCGCCGGCGCATCGGTTAGGGTCTTTTTAAGATTGGGGTTAGGTTTGGTAAAGTCGGGGTTACCTTCGTCATCTCTTATAAAGTAGTCCAGGTCGATGCCGCCTTGCTGCATATAGGTCAGGAAGAAAATACCGTCGTAATACTCATGGATACTCGAATAGTTAAGTGCGGCGGCGTATTCTTGGTCAAACACATTGTTAGGGTCGCCACCTGCCTCAGCCACGGTAAAATAAGCGGGTTTATCCACGCAGGGCGGGTAATAAAAGTCTTTACGCTCGACATAAGTATCCGCCACTTTGCCGTAAGCCCCGGCACGGCAAGCCGCCCGAGTATGCGGTGGATTGGTCGGTGCGGCTATACCGCCTTTGGCATGGCATTCACGGCAGTGCATATCACGGCCTGAACTGAGTACGCCATCGGTTTTTGCCAACACGGCTTTGGTGGTTTTTTGCACCGCTTCGACCCGCATCAGCGTATAAGGGTTGACGCGTCCGGCATCGTCTATGTCGGTTTTGGGGATTAAATTAGCCGTAAACCAGCTAGCGGGTTGCTTGGCATAGTCTTCTGCCACAAACTTAGAAAAAGCTTGCGGTTCGTTGGCCTGATAGGGATTGGCCTTACCCGGCATGTATCTGCCGTGGTCATTGTTGTTGGGATCGCCGTCTGGCTGAGTGCCGTGGTCATGGCCCATACCACCGCCACCGTCAGCGGCTTTGTATTTAAAGGTGCCTTCGTCCATTTCGGGTGCGCCGCCACTACTGTAGCGGTCCATAATCCATGAGGTGGACTTATAGGTGGACGCTTTCTCGCTGGCGGCACGCCCCATAAACATATCCCAAATATCGGTTTTTTGTACGGTCGCCATGTCAAACGACATCGCATTCAGCGGCCAATTCCGGCTCGTGGAATTGATAGAATCGGCGCCGACAGGATCGAACGGGTTGGAAGCCGCCGAATAGCGCAGTTCCACTTTATCGTCACCCAAAAATAGCGGTAGACGGGCTTTTTCAAACGCATAAGCACGCAGGTTGTTGACTATAGGCACAAACGTCATATAACCGTTCTTGACCGATTTCATGTCACCTTCGTGCTGCATAGACCATTCTTGGTATGGGATGACCACCAAATCGCCAGCTGTACCCGCCAGCTCTGAACCGCGCAGCGGTGCGGCCTGTTCGGATACTTTCGTGGGCAAATTATTAGGTGGGCTACCCACTGTTACATTAAGCGCGCTTTCACAACGCCGCCCTTGGGTATCAGTTGCGCTAAAGCGCACGCGGTAATGGCTGTTAGAACGGATAAACTTAACTTGTGCGCTGAGGGTTGTCGGATGCCCCATTGCCCCGCCGGCAAAATCCCATTCATATTTCAACGGGCCAGCTTTGCTGTCTTTTAGCTTGGCTTGCGCAGCAAAGGTGACGGGCGTGTTTACCATCAGCCCTGTGGCAGCAACCGGACTGGTGATTTTACACGTCGGGATTTTGCCACATTCAGCCGAAGCGCCGCTAACGGCTTTGCTGGCGCTGTAATCGCCGACTCTGACCTCAACCGTACAAGGCGTTTGCCCCAAGCTGGCTTTAGGTATGTTAAAGGTTTGGCTAGCCGCAGCGGCAGCTTCAGCCAAAATACCGCCCTCACCGTGCAGCAACAGCAACTTGCCTGTCGCCGCGCCCTTAAGGTTGGCTTTAACAACGAGCTTATTCGTGGTCTTGCTAAAAACGGCAGAGCTAATACTGAGCGGGTTGGTTGCGGCAGCTGCCGTACCCACACCTAAGCCCAATAACATC
Source organism: Methylococcaceae bacterium (assembly GCA_013140465.1). Taxonomy (GTDB): domain Bacteria; phylum Pseudomonadota; class Gammaproteobacteria; order Methylococcales; family Methylomonadaceae; genus Methylobacter_C. Next base: position 5,175 of record JABFST010000247.1, on the reverse strand, counting down.
AGAATGGCAAGGCTGGGGCCATGCAGGTAATGACGTCGGTTGGTTTGCATAAACGTTCTCCTAGAAGATTAAGGTTCTTAAGCGCACTGGACAGTGTGTCCAGGCTAAGCAGCGACACCTGGTTTGCATTACACCGCCGCGCCCAACGAATAGCCGCATGACAACGTGTAAAGAGTGAAGGTGTGCAAAACTACAGCAATATTTAATCCTTTATTATTTTATTGATACCAAACAAACACTTAGTGATTAACTACGCTAGCAGATTAACGCCTCGGCTAAAATAAACTGTGTTATATGGCTTATTACTATGGGATATGACATAGCCGTAAGTGGCGTAGCCGCAAACTCTTGTTCTTCATGCACGCGAAAAATATCCCGCCTCATTGGTAATACTTCACTTTATCTACTACACTTAAAAAGCTAGGCTCTAACAAATGCCCGGCATTTTAATCGGCGTTCCCAATTGCGCTATCTGGGTCAGCCGTGTCGATAACCTATTGATATTTTAGGCTTTCATTTCTATGCCGCGTAACACAAACCGCAACGCCCTCCCCCCGCAGCCATCCTGCCATTGCCCTACTCATCGGTGATCCGCTTGTTGACAACCAAACCTGTAATGGCCTTATTGCTTTCTGGCTATGCCACGCTGGCTATCGCAGACATAACCCTTTACCAAAATGATGACCTGACCTTAAGCGCCAGCATCAGTAGTGCGCTGGGGGCTTATTTTTCCGGCAACACGCGTTTTGGCGCAGGACGGCTAGATTTTTTTAGCGGCGAAAATACAGGCGATGCGCACTGGGCTGAAGGCTATTTAAAACCGGGGTTATTTGCCGATTACACCTTAGCGCAAGCGGGGCGGTTTTTTGGCGGCGTGTCGTCGGTGACAACGTTTACCGTCGGTGACGGTGATGCGGGGGGCTACACTAAAGCCGATGAAGATGCCGCCTTAGAGCAGTTGTATGTCGGCTGGGATACAAAATCTTTGCTTAAAGACACGTGGGGCATTGATGCCCTGAGTCTTTCTTACGGTCGGCAAACCCTGCAAATCGGCGATGGCCTGATGGTTTGGGACGGCAATTTTGATATGTACAGCAAGGCTAGCTATTGGCTGGCCCCGAGGACGGCATTCCCGCGTGCGGGGCTGGTGCGTATGGATGTGGGCGACACCCATGTGGATGGGTTTTATCTTAAAACCGATTTCACCTGGGAAGAGACGGCGGTAATAGGGCTTAACCTGGAACAAAACAATTTTTTGTCAGGCAAGCTGGGCTTTTTGTATGTACATGTGCTGGATTCCACGTTTGGCGCATTTCAAAGCGTGCGTGACCAAATGAATGTGTACTCGCTCAATTTTACCGAACTGTCCCCGCCTGGGCTGGACAATCTGGATTTTTGGGGCAATGCCATTTATGAACACGGTGAAGGCAAGCAAGGTGCAATAGATGCGTTTGGCTGGTATTTGGAAGGCCGCTACGGCTTTGCCGACTGGCCTTGGCAGCCCTCGCTGACTTACCGCTATGTGCAATTTTCGGGTGACGACCAGCCCGACGACGACACCAGCACAAGCTTTAACGCCTTGTATTATGGTTACAGCCGTGGCTGGGGCAGTTGGTATCAGGGTGAAATTGTCGGCGCGTATTATCTATTTAACAGCAATATGAAAACCCAAATGTTAAAAGCCACGGTGACGCCCACCGACACCTTAACCTTCGGGGCCATTTACTACCAATTTAACTTGGATGCCAATAACTATTACGGCGTACACGTCAACAACCGCCGCTTTGCCGATGAATTTGACCTGTACGCAGACCTGACCCTGACCGACCATATCACCATGAGCGCAGCGTATGCAGTCGCCGTACCTGATGAAGGCGGCAAACAGGCTTTTGGCGGCAACCAAACCGAACAATTATTTGAAATCATCCTATATGTGAATTTTTAACAGAAGTTATCCCGCCCTAATGGGAAGATGTTCAGGTAGAAACCTAAAACCTTGCCAATAACCCGAACCTTAGTTTGCTTTCCACTCATCCTAACGCCGCTGTCTGCCATGCCTAACCTTAGCTTAACCCGTCGTGTACGTTTATGTCCCTGATACCTCTATTTATAGCTGGGGTTGGGGCATGGTCGCTACACGGAACAACGCTGATAAACGCTGTCGCCCATTTCACTACTAGGATACGTTAATGAAAATAGGGCTTAAGCTGAGTTTGACGGTAGTGCTTTGGGTGTTTTTGGTCACCGTACCCAGCGTTGTGCTGATTTACAAATTGGCGCGTGACTACTACCTGACCTCGGCTATCGACACGCTAGAGGCCAGCACGCGTGCCAACATCAACCTGCAAATCAACATCATGCGCCGCGCCGAAAGTAGCCTTGAAGCCTTGGCGCACAGCTTACGCCTAGCTTTGCAACAAGCCCCAGACGCTAACGAACTGGCCACGTTTGATCGGGTCATGGCCAAAGATGCCTTGGGTGTGATCCGCAACCGCCGCGAATTGTTCGACGGTCATACCCAAGCTGGCGTGTTCATCCCCAAAGGTGTCGCACTCACCGATGACCTAAAGCGCACCAAGCTACGCGCGATGAATGTGCTTAGCGATTTTGGCCTTGCGGCACTGATCCATTACGATGGCGTGTGGTTTGACCAACTCGACAAAACCTCGGTGATTTTTTGGCGGCAAAACCCCGATTTTATTTATAAACTGGAACCCAACCACGATTACACCCAAACCTTATGGGACCAATTGGCCTCACCTACGCTAAACCCGCAACGGATTGCGTTATGGACTCCCGCCATTTATGAGAGTCCCGTCAAGACTTGGGTAGTGAGTGTGGTGTATCCGCTGGATATAGACGGTCATTGGCAAGGCGTTTTAGGCCATGACATCGTCCTAACCGAGTTACTGGCGGCATTTCAGGCTTCCGATTATTACGCGGGCAGCCAACATTTTTTGCTGGACGGCTTTGGCAATTATATTTTGGCGGGATTTTGGCAACACGAGTTGGAAAGCAAGGGCAGCGAATTTAAGCCTGATTTAAGTGCCTATCCTAAATTAGCCGCACTGATTAACGCCAAAGGCGCACCTAACCTAAACCACGCACTTAAATACTTAAGCATAAAAGGGGAACACTATCTAGCCTTTAGCCTACCTATCGACAAGCTCAACTGGCGTTATATCCGCTTAGTTAAGGTGGCTGAAGTGTTGCGTCCTGTAGAACAATTGTTCTTTATGATTAATGCCTTGGTCATGGTCGTGGGCTTGATGATAGCCTTTTTAATCAACGTCAACGTCCGCAAAATGATCGTCGAACCGCTCACCCTGATGGCGGACAGAATTTTCCAATATGGGCAAGGCGACTTGTTACAGCGAGTACAATTGCCCAGCAGCCATGAATTGTCAAAAATGGGCCTGACGTTTAATGACATGGCAGACAACATTGCCGAAAAACAGCATCTGTTGTCCAAAAGCGAAGCGCGTTATCGGTTTGTGCTCAACAGCATCCAAGAAGCCGTGCTGATTATGGACCAACAGACCCAGATACTGTTTGCCAACCCCGCCCTGACCGCGATGACGGGCTGGGTTTGGCATCCCACGTCCCAACATAACTTGTTGGACATCGTTTATGACGAAAGCCGCGAACACCTGCAACTTACCATCAACCGGGTTTGGCAAGGGAAACCGCCACAATTTCAGGGCGAATTTAGGCTACAAACCAGCAACGGCATGGGCTTATGGGCAAAAATATTCATCCGCCTAAACCAAAATGACGATAGCCAACCCGTCTTGTCCGCCACACTGATCGACATTAGCTCGCAGATCTACGCCGAACGCAGCCAGCGGATTCTGGCCAAAGCCGACAAACAAGCCTTACACGGCAGCAACATAAACGAAGTGGCCTTGTTTATCTGCTACCAGTTTACGGTGCTGTTCGATTTTCCGCTGATCTGGATTGGCCTTAAGGAAGAAGGCAACGGTATGCGGCTAGTCCCCCACGCCTGTGCCGGCAGAAACCAACACCTGATGGATGCGTGGACTGACGACAATCCCCAAGATCCGCTGATGCAGACTTTTCTGAGTGGTTATGTCTACTATTCCGAGCAAACCAACGGGTATGCTATGGATTTGGTTATCCCCTTGTGCAGCGAACACGGGGTGATAGGCGTCATGGGTTTCCAAACCAACCAGCACGATTTGGACAAAGCGGCCTTAAAACGCTTGCAAAAACTGGTCGAACGCGTGTGCACAACCTTGCAACATGCACAAAACCAAAAATGGCTGCGCCTGCAAAACACCGCCATCGAATCCGCAGCCAATGCGATCATTATCACCGATGACAAAGGCCAAATTGTTTGGGCCAATGAGGCTTTTAGCCGCCTCAGCGGTTATTCGCTACAAGAAACGTGGGGCATCCCGATAGGCAAGCTCGTCCATAGCGAGGGTCAAGACCCCGATTTTTGGCGTGAATTTTGGACGATTTTAAACAGCAAAAAAATTTGGCGAGGTGAGGTCATCAACACCAACAAGCATGGCAACCGTTATGTGATTAACCAATTGGTCACGCCGATTTTGGCCGACGATGGCACTGTCACCCATTTTCTGGCTGTGCAGGAAGACATCACCGAACAAAAAGCCTCTTTGCAACGCATAGAATACATCGCCACCCACGATGCCCTGACCGACTTGGCTAACCGCCTGTGGCTGATGGAATATCTGGGCATTTGCCTGAGCACCGCCAAACGCCACAACAAACAACTGGCGGTGCTGTTTTTGGATTTGGACCATTTTAAATACATAAACGATACCCTAGGGCATAGTGCGGGTGATGAGTTGCTTAAACAAGTCGCCAACCGCTTAGGACATTGTGTGTTTGACGGCGATTTGGTGGCGCGTTTGGGCGGCGACGAATTTGTGATTTTGTTGTTGGACATTACCTTGGACACGATCAGTTTTGTTGCTGATAAAGTCATCAACTTATTCAGCCAGCCGTTTACGATAGCCGGACAATCCCAATATATCACTACCAGCATTGGCATTTGCCTGTACCCCAAAGGCGGCAACGACCCGGAAACCTTGTTAAGAAAAGCCGATACCGCGATGTACCATGCCAAAGCCATCGGCAAAAACCGTTACCAATACTTTACCGATGCGATTAACCAACGCCTATTAT
>JABFST010000249.1 GCA_013140465.1 Methylococcaceae bacterium | reverse complement strand
GCGGGCGACTTCAACGCAGCCGTCACCTACTGGACCAAGCTGCAACAACACTACAAACCCGACGAACGCGCTTACCAAGAAGTCCAACAACTGCTGGATCAAGCTAACGCCAAACTCGGCAAAGCCACCGCCGCGCGGGCCGCAGCACAAGAACCCGCCACCGAAAAAGCCGTCTCCGACCTTTCCGGCAGCGTCAACGTCAAAGTGGAATTAGGCGATGCGTTCAAAGGCAAAGCCAACCCCGAAGACTTTGTGTTCATCTACGCCCAAGCCTTAGTCGGCCCCAAAGCCCCACTTGCCGTGGTTAAAAAACAAGTCAAAGACCTGCCGATTTCAGTGGTGTTGGATGACAGCATGGCGATGATCCCCGGCATGAACGTATCCTCAATGGAAAACATCAAAATCACCGCCCGCATCAGTGCCACCGGCACCGCCACCGCCCAACCCGGCGAAGCGTTTGGCGCGATTGAGATTATGGGCATGAACCGGAGTGGCGTTAAGGCCATTGTTATTAACGACACGATCAAATAACTTTACGGAGTATTACCGTGCCAAGAATCAGCATAACCATTGACGATCACTTAAAAGATGAATTAGATTTGATTGCCGCCAAAGGTGAACGTGCGGCTTTTATTGGCTTAGCCATTAAAAAAGCGGTTGATGATTGGCACAAACAGCAAGCATTGGATAAGATTTTAACGTTCAAGCCTTACCAGATAAGTCAAGATTCAGTCGAAGTGTTGCGTGAAGTCAGGGACGGTCGAGTGCAGCAAGTTATTGAAGCAACACAAGAATATTATTAAATCGTGGGTGAAGTTAGGCAAAACGAAGGTAACTTCTCATTAATGGCAAGAAAAGACCTGCGAGGTTTATAAAACCTCGCAGGTCTGCCGCTATTGACTACAAATCATCAGAAGTTACAAACGATGATAGCGTTTTCAAAGGGCAGGATTTAGATGGACAGTCGTTGTGTCCAGAATTTAGCGGAGGCTGATTTTAACAATGGTATTTACGCGGCTGGGCAGGGTTGGCAAAACCGCATCAACGATGCCTTGAGAATGGCTAGGGATTAACATTGCTTACTACCCTACTGCGAAGTCAACTCGACAAGCAGAGCTTGAGGGATAGGCATTCCCAAACAGAGTTTGGGAGCGAGAAATGGCTAAAAAACATACTGCTTAACATTGCTTAACGCCCAACTGCGAAGTCAATTCGACAAGCAGAGCTTGAAGGTAGGCATTCCCAAACAGAGTTTGGGAATGAGAAAAAAGTATAACCCTACCCCAACATCCCCGCCCTAACAATAAACGCCACCACCTCATCCAATCCCGCTTGGGTTTTTAAATTGGTGAACACAAACGGGCGTTCGCCGCGCATTTTTTTGGCGTCCCTGTCCATCACTTCTAATGATGCGCCTACTAACGGCGCCAAATCGGTTTTATTAATCACCAACAAATCCGAGCGGGTGATGCCGGGGCCGCCTTTGCGGGGGATTTTGTCACCTGCCGACACGTCGATTACATAGATAGTCAGATCCGCCAATTCGGGGCTGAAGGTAGCGCTGAGGTTGTCGCCGCCGCTTTCTACTAAAATAAAATCCAACATATCAAAGCGTTGGCAGAGTTCATCGACTGCGGCCAGATTCATCGAGGCGTCTTCGCGTATGGCGGTGTGCGGGCAGCCGCCAGTTTCTACGCCGACTATGCGCTCTTCGGGTAAAGCTTGGCTGCGGATTAAAAATTGTTGGTCTTCTTTGGTGTAAATGTCATTGGTGACGACGGCGATTTCGTAGTCGTCACGCATTTTTTTGCATAGGGCATCCACTAACGCGGTTTTGCCTGAACCCACCGGGCCGCCTATGCCCACTCTTAACACTTGTTTTGTACTCATGGTCACTCTCAAGATCGGAATAATCGGGAATATTGCATTTCGTGGCGGCTGCTGGCCAAGGCCAAGCCAAAGGCACTGCCGCCGAGTTCGTCATCAGCCAAGCTGAGGGCTGTATCGACGCAAGCGGGGATGTCTGCCGCCAGTTGGGTTAGTAATCGCTGCCCAGCGACTTGGCCTAACGGCACTAATTTAACCGCGCATAATACTTGGTTTTCTAGCCAACTCCAAAGATAGCCCAAGGCGGTGTCGCGTAGGCTAACACCTGCGTGGACTGCGGCATAGCTGAATGCGGTTGCCAAGGTGGTTTCAGGGTTTCTGAGCCACGGCTGCATCGCGGTATCGCCCAAGTCGGCGAGCAATCGCGCCAAGGCTTGTCCGGTATGTTGGTCTTCGGCGCGCAACTCGGCGGTCTCGCGATAGGCGCTTAAGGTTTGGCTCCAGTGTGCTACGCGCTGTGGGTCTTGTGCTTGCCAAGCTGCGTAAAGCCTGGCCAAAATCGGTATATCTACGCGCGTCAGGCTGTTCGCCATCAAGCCGCGTAGCCAGTCTTGGCTGTCTTCGGCAGTCTTTAACCATCCGTCATCAACGGCACGCTCCAAGCCTTGCGAATAACAATACATGCCTATCGGCAAGCTCGGGCTGACCAGTTGCAGCAAGCGCAATAGCGCCAGATCAGTGACCATGACCGTGATACGCGCCGGATTCGGGTTCAAACGGCAATACCGCATGGGTGACGGTTAAGCCTAAACCTTCCAGCATAGCATCGAGCACATGGTCGCGCAGATAGCGCAGTTCACCCGCCAATATTTGCAAGGCTATATGGCGGTTGCCCAAATGGTAACAAGCCCGGGCAAACTGCAAGGCATCGTCAGTGCGCACCACCGACACGGCTTCGGCAGCCGCATCGACGCGTACCCGAAACTGTTCGGCATTGGTAAACACCAAGCCTTTGCGCAACACTTGCCCGCGCGGTAGCATTAAACCGATGCTGACGCCTTTGTCGGTGGTGCTGACTAAACGGCATTTTTGCCGGGCATCGTAAGTTAGCGTAACCACGTCGTCGGCGTGGGCTTCTAAGGGGGCGAGTTCAGTGAGTTTAAGCATGGTGATTTTTTCGAGGTCAGTTTTATCAGTTATTGCTACCAATTAAATCGTTTACACGCCCTGGACTCTTCGTTGTACATAAGTCCGAAAAAAACTATAAAATCAGCATCGTTGTAAAAATATACTATATTGATATATAAAAGTTTTTTAGACTTATGTATAACGAAGAGTACTCTGTAGGGTGAACGATAAAAAATTAATAATTGAGACTGTAGAGACGCGATTTATCGCGTCTCCAATAGCACCCCAATTGCTAGGAAACGCAAATATTACAGCTGCGATAAATCCAGACGCGATAAATCGCGTCTCTACGGTGTTCGTTCCCAAGTCCTACTCTCATCGTTTAAAACAAAAAATACCGCTGCGCAAACGGCAATTCCACCGCAGGTTCGCAGGTCAGTAACACGCCATCGGCACGCACCGAATAGGTTTGTGGATCAACCTCCATGACGGGTTGGTAGTGGTTATGGATTAAATCTTTCTTACCAATATTGCGGGTGTTTTTAACCGTGCCTATACGTTTGTTCAGCCCTAGTTGCTTAGCCACTTGGGTTTCGACGGCCACTTTGGGTAAAAAGAACATCGAGGTGCTGGCGGCGGTTTGCCCAAAGCCACCAAACATCGGGCGGTAATGCACGGGTTGCGGGGTGGGGATAGAGGCATTGGGATCGCCCATTGCGGCGGCGGCAATAAACCCGCCTTTTAAAATCAAGCTGGGCTTAACGGCAAAAAACGCCGGATGCCATAACACCAAATCGGCTAATTTGCCGACTTCTATCGAGCCGACCTCATGGGCAATGCCGTGGCTGATAGCGGGATTGATCGTGTATTTGGCGATATAGCGTTTAATCCTAAAGTTATCGTTGTCGGCGGCATCTTCGGCGAGTTGCCCGCGTTGCGCCTTCATTTTATGCGCGGTTTGCCAAGTGCGGATCACCACTTCGCCGACCCGTCCCATCGCTTGTGAGTCGGAAGAAATCATCGAAAACGCGCCCAAATCATGCAATATATCTTCGGCGGCGATGGTTTCGCGGCGGATGCGCGATTCGGCAAACGCGACGTCTTCGGCAATGCTGGGGTCTAAATGGTGGCAGACCATCAGCATGTCCAAATGCTCATCAACGGTGTTAATGGTATAAGGCCGTGTAGGGTTGGTGGACGACGGCAACACATTGGCCTCGCCACAAGCTTTGATGATGTCCGGCGCATGACCGCCGCCCGCGCCTTCGGTGTGGTAAGTGTGGATAGTGCGGCCTTTGAACGCCGCCAAAGTGTCTTCAACAAACCCTGATTCGTTTAAGGTGTCGGTGTGGATGGCAACTTGCACATCGTAGTCTTCGGCAACCGACAAACAGCAATCTATCGCGGCTGGGGTCGTCCCCCAATCTTCATGCAGTTTTAAACCCATTGCGCCCGCTTGCACTTGTTCTTCTAAGGCTAACGGCAAACTGGCATTGCCTTTGCCCAACAGGCCAAAATTCATCGGAAAACCATCCAAAGCTTGCAGCATGGTGTGGATATTCCACGGCCCGGGTGTACAGGTGGTGGCGTTAGTCCCTGTTGCCGGGCCCGTACCGCCGCCTATCATGGTGGTGACACCCGACATTAAGGCTTCGTTGATTTGTTGCGGGCAAATAAAATGGATATGCGCATCAATGCCGCCCGCCGTTAAAATATGGCCTTCACCCGCCAAGATTTCCGTACCCGGGCCGATGACCACATCTACGCCGTGTTGGGTGTCGGGATTGCCCGCTTTGCCGATGCCAGCAATACGCCCGTTTTTTATCCCGACATCGGCTTTGATGATGCCCCAATAATCGACGATCAGCGCATTGGTAATCACCAAATCCATCGCCACCGCCGCACCCAATTGGCTTTGCCCCATGCCGTCACGGATGACTTTGCCGCCGCCGAATTTGACTTCATCGCCGTAGACGGTGCGATCGGCCTCGACTTGTAAAAACAGGCCACTATCGCCTAAACGCAGTTTATCGCCCGTGGTCGGGCCAAACATATCCGCATAAGCCTGCCGACTGATTTTGCTCATGATGCCTCCAATTCGCCCATGACAGCTTGCCGAAACCCATAAACCCGGCGCAAGCCCGCCAACGCCACCAATTGCACTTCACGTTGCTGGCCCGGCTCAAAGCGCACCGCCGTACCCGCAGGAATATCCAAACGGAAGCCGCGCGTAGCAAGACGGTCAAACTGCAAAGCGGGGTTGGTTTCAAAAAAATGGTAGTGGGAACCGACTTGTATCGGCCTGTCGCCGCTATTGGCCACCAACATGCTAATGACGGCGCGGCCTACGTTGAGTTCAATATCACCGTCTGCGGTGATGATTTCTCCGGGTATCATGTGTGCTCCTAGATTGGATGGCGGATTATTTCGCCTCAGTTACATTTTTTATGTAGGGGATTTATCCCAAAAAATAAAATAAACCAAACACAAAACATTACTCAAATAGAGCTAACACGTCATCTGGCAAAGGTGCGTCGAAATCGTCAGGGACTAAAAACTCACCCAAGCAAAGCCCGAATGGACGTATTGTTACAGCAGTTTGCTTATCCGTTAATGGGCGTATATTTTGTATATCATTTGTGGCTGTCATGGTTTAATCGTTTTCCTATCGACTTATCGTGATGTGTAATCGCTAATATTAAAGCCCATAGTCTAATTGTGAGCATATAACCGAACATGTGGTATAAACCGAAAATCTTTTACATTGAGAGTATATAAAGGCACATCATGCACTATTGCCGTTGCTGCGATAAGTGAATAGCAAAAAGTTAGTATGTGTTTTCATCTGCCTACTTACAGGAAATACGGCATTTAAAAAAAGGGTTACATACATGGCGACTTATTTCTAAGCACTTAAGCATATCGGGTATGGAACAGCGATGGCTGAGCGCATATTTTTTCATCAGTTCGGAAAACACCCCTGATATTTGACCATCAAGCAAATAACAATGGCAAAAAGATAAATGTTGTTCCAGCACCCATAGCTCCTGCTTGTTTTTTGCCCCGTAAAATAATTCGGCTTTTGTAATAACACTCACGGCTATATTACTGTCACCAATTAGTTTAAGTGCCTGTAAAACAATAGGATTAGCTTTGTAATATTCGATTAAAATATTAGTGTCACAAAGAATCATCAGTTTTATGCCAAGCTTGTTCACGCAAGCTTTCTTGGGTTATATCACGGCCTTGCCACAAACCCGCATAAGCAAAAAATCCATCTTGTTGGCTGGTTTCGCTGTATTGGTTAATCCATTTTTGAATGAGCAATTCGGGTGTAGTGTGTTCCCGAGCCACAATGGCAGCCAGTTTAGCTTCAAGTTCATCATCAATTTGCAGGTTTAGCATAGTACACCTTGCGGTTAGATTATTCGGGTTTAGCTTGTTAGCCTATCGGATTATGCACCGTCACCAACTTCGTGCCATCAGGAAAGGTCGCTTCAACCTGCACATCCGGCAGCATTTCGGCGATGCCTTCCATCACTTCGTCACGGTTTAACAAGGTGCGCCCGTATTCCATCAATTCGGCAACGGTGCGCCCATCGCGTGCACCTTCCATAATCGCGGCGGAAATATAAGCGACAGCTTCGGGATAATTAAGTTTTAAGCCCCGCGCTTTGCGGCGTTCGGCTAACAGTCCGGCGGTAAAAATAAGTAGTTTGTCTTTTTCGCGGGGAGTCAGTTGCATGGTGTGGTCCTGTTTTTCATCATATTCTACTTTGAGCGGGCAACAAGCATTCAGTTTTCGGTAGGGTATCGCTGTGCGTTAAATACTCAAACGATTAATAAGGTACGCACAGCGTACCCTACAGCTCGCGGGATGGATTTTAAGTCGCCCAAATACGCGGCGTACAAGCAGGTCGCTGTAGCACTCCGGGCCTAAGCGTCGCCCAAACCTGCCAAAAAAACGCGCGTAACAGGTCGGCACGGTGATCTAGGGCGCGGCAAACCAATAACTCGTCAATTAAGGTTACGCCTAGTTCCGGCCTATCGCCTATCAAGGCTTGCACGGCAGTCAATTGCGCCCGCGTTGCCGGATAGGCGAACAGCGTACCGCAAGCACTGTGTCCATGCAAACCCCAACGCGCGGCAAACGCCAAAGCATCAATCAGCAAGCGTTCTTTATACAGCAATACACCCGCACGAGTGATCTGCCAACTGAGTTTAGCCAGCCCTGCGCTAAAGCCTTCACCTGCGGCAGGTCGTCCTAAAGCCGCGATTTCCCAGCCGATAAAACGTGCTGCTGCCGCCAATTCCAAATCCAGTGCCGACGCCATGTTTGCGCCTTCGTAAATGATAGTTTCTTGCGGCAGCCATTCCAAGCTGGCATGGTCGGCAATACGGATGGTCACGGTTTGCTGTGCCAATGCCCCGTCGCTACGGTAAAACTTACCCGCAGCGGGAGTGGTCACTAAGGCGTTGCTGGCAGATTCGGCGCTCAGGTTTATCGCCAACTGGTCACCAGCGACTATACCGCCTGGTGGATGCAATAAATACACATGGCACACCTCACCTTCGGGGTAAAAAGGCCGCTGTACGGTTAACGGCCCGCTATGGCGGCGGTGCGCCATGATGGTTTTGTTGTGCTGGTGGGCAAAACCTAGGTCTAATTGGGCTTGCCAGCCTGGGGTTTGGTGAGTGTTTATGAGTGATTCCTGTGTAGATTGCTGGAATACAGCGGCTTTAAAGCTTGGAGTTTAGCACAATTTTGGTGAGTGCCGTCTTGCCCCTGTGCTGGTGCCGCTAATACGATAAGGGCTAAAGCCGTCGCCCGCCGCTGGCATCAAACCGTCAAATACCGCTTCACCATCGCCTCGTTCAAATCCGCCATAGCCCCTTGCGCAACACCACGGCCCCTGTCCATCAAATAAAAACTATCCGCCACTTTTCTGGCAAACGGCAGTTTTTGTTCGACCAACAAAATGGTTACGCCCAATTCGTTTTTGATTTTGATGATGCCTGCACGCACGTCGTCATTAGCTTCCTCGCCTGTTTTTAACAAGGTGGTGGGTAAGCCACGCGCGCGATTAAGGCGGATAATCACGTCGCCAATTTCGCTGACGATATTCGGTTGTATGCCTTCAGTGGGTTCATCAAGAATCAGCAACTGCGGATTGAGCACCAAGGCCCTGCCGATGGCGAGTTGTTGTTGCTGGCCGCCGGATAAATCGCCGCCGCGTCGGTTGAGCATTTGTTTTAGCACCGGAAAAATCTCGTAGATATGTTCAGGGACTTTTTTAATGCCTTGTTTACGCACTGCGCCCAAGCCGATTTTTAGGTTTTCTTCCACGGTCAGCAAAGGGAAAATCTCGCGGCCTTGCGGTACATAACCAATGCCCAATTCGGCGCGTTGTTCAGGTTTGGCTAGTGTAATGTCGCCGCCATTATAAACAATGCTGCCGCTGCGGGTGGCAATCAAGCCCATGATGCACTTGAGCATTGTGGTTTTGCCCACGCCGTTGCGCCCCATCAGGC
>JABFST010000185.1 GCA_013140465.1 Methylococcaceae bacterium | reverse complement strand
GTTTTTAGGTCTACTGTTTGCAGCAAATATCAGTTATGCCGACTTAAAAATTGGCTTTGTCAACATTCCCGCCGTCCTTGAAAAAGCACCTCAGGCAGAAAAAGCCAAAAAACGTTTGGAACAAAAATTTTCCCCCAGAGACAAGCAATTAGTCGCACAGGGTAAAGAAATCCAAACGATGCAAGAAAAATTGACCCGCGATGCGGCGGTCATGAGCGCTTCTGAACGTGCTAACCTTGAAAAAGAACTTTCAAACAAAATGCGCGACGCCAAAAGATCACAGCAAGAATTTAGTGAAGACTTTAACGCCAGCCGCAACGAAGAGTTGGGCAAGCTGCAACGCCGTATAGTAGAAGCCGTGCGCACTATTGCCAAAGATGACGAATATGATTTATTGCTGACCGATGGTGTCATTTATGCCAAAGACCAGTTTGATATTACTGCCCAAGTCCAGAAGAAACTGGCGACCATGCCTGAGTAATAAATGGGTACTTTCCACTGTCAACGTCTCAACCTTCATAAAAGCACACTAAATCATGTCTATTACGTTAGATATTTTACAAATCCAAGCCTTTTTACCGCATCGTTACCCTTTTCTGTTGGTGGATAAGGTGATTGAGTGTGAGCCTGGGGTTCGGCTGTTGGGCGTAAAAAACGTCACTTATAACGAACCTTATTTTCAAGGCCATTTTCCGCAAAAACCGATAATGCCGGGTGTGCTGATATTGGAGGCAATGGCCCAATCGACAGGGCTGCTGGCTTCGGAAACGGCTGGCGAAGAATTGAAAGGCATGATTTATTATTTGGTGGGCATCGATAAAGCCAAATTTAAGCGTCCTGTCGTCCCGGGCGACCAACTCATGCTGGAAGCCAAGTTCATTAAAAGCAAACGCAATATTTGGGCATTTGACTGCCGTGCGGAAGTTGACGGTGAGTTTGTCGCCAGTGCCGAAATAAGATGTGCTGCAGTGGTAAATTAATTTGATAGACTCAACAGCCATCATTGATAGTCGGGCTGAGTTGGCCTCAGATGTGTCTGTCGGTGCGTATTCAGTTATCGGTGCGGACGTAAAAATCGCTGCGGGTACAGTAATAGGCCCGCATGTGGTCATCAAAGGTCCCACCAGCATAGGCCAGCACAACCGCATCTACCAATTTGCATCCATAGGCGACGACCCGCAAGACAAAAAATATGCCGCCGAAGTCACGAGGTTGGAGATTGGGGACAGGAACACTATCCGCGAATTCACCTCTATGCACCGTGGCACGCAGCAAGACAACTGCGTCACCCAAATAGGCAATGACAATTTGTTTATGGCTTATACCCATGTTGCCCACGATTGCATCATAGGCGATCACGTCATTATGGCGAATGGTGCTTCATTGGCTGGGCATGTGCATCTTAACAGTCACGCCATTTTGGGCGGCTTTACTTTGGTGCACCAATTTACCCAAATTGGCCAATACAGTTTTGCGGCAATGGGCAGCGCGATTACCCAAGACATCCCGCCGTTTATTATGGTGGGCGGCAAACCGACCAAACCGCATGGCATCAATTCCGTGGGTATGGAGCGCAACGGCATTTCAGCTGAAGACATACGCCTGATTAGGAATGCCTACAAAATGATTTATAAAATGAATATGCGCTTGGAAGATGCCATCGAACAAATGTCCGAACTCTCCAGTGACAGCATCCAGCTTGCCGAAATGATTAACTTTCTGCGCAATGTCCGTCGGGGCATTTTGCGTTAAAAGGTTTATACCCTCCTGTCCGTTTTCTTCCCTGTTATGAATTTTCCCCCTGCGCAAGACTCGCTTTTAATTGCAGGCGTGGATGAGGCCGGACGCGGCCCTCTGGCCGGTCCTGTCGTGGCGGCAGCCGTGATACTCGATCCCGCGCAACCTATTAGTGGTTTGGCTGACTCAAAAACCCTCAGCGCACACCAACGCGAGGCATTGGCTGCCACGATTAAATCCCACGCCTGGTGCTGGGCAGTTGGCATTGCCAGTGTTGAAGAAATCGACCAACTCAATATATTGCAAGCCACGCTATTGGCTATGCAGCGTGCCTTGGGTGGCTTGTCCACACCTGCACAATACGCGTTGATAGACGGCAACCGCCTTCCCACGCTGACGATACCCGCACGCGCTATTGTAAAGGGCGATAGCACCGTCGCCGCCATCAGTGCCGCGTCGATTATCGCCAAAGTCACGCGTGACGGCATGATGCAAGATTATCAGCAACAGTATCCCAATTTTTCGTTTAGCCAACACCAAGGCTATGGTACGCGCCAACATCTTGCCGAATTGGCCCAGTTTGGCGTGTTGCCCATACACAGAAAAACCTTTGCCCCGGTCAGAAACCGATTGGCCCAGCCCGATATAGAGTCCTAAGCTGATAAATCTACATTAAACTCCCTCTCCTTCGGGAGCATAGGTATCTACACAAGTTTGAGCAAGTTACAAAAGCACCGTCATACTGGCATGGATGCCAGACAAATCCGCCGGGAGCGGATTTGCATTAACCCGTTAGGGTGCAGGGCAGGATAGCCCTGCAT
>JABFST010000065.1 GCA_013140465.1 Methylococcaceae bacterium | reverse complement strand
CGATAATTCAACCTAGGAATTAACTAGGGATATAAGGGCATTGTAGCCCATTTCAATAAAAATCAATTTTTAGCGGGGAAGTACACCGCCGCACTGGGCGATTTATGCGATAATCACAGCCTGATTTGTTTTCATAGCCTTTGATCTTTTGCCATGTCCGATAGAAAAATCCTCGTCACCAGTGCCTTACCCTACGCCAACGGCCCTATCCATTTAGGCCATTTAGTTGAGTATATCCAAACCGATATTTGGGTGCGTTTTCAAAAACAACGCGGCAACCGTTGTTATTTTGTCTGCGCCGACGACACCCACGGCACGCCGATTATGCTCAGGGCCGACCGCGAAGGCATCACGCCCGAACAGCTGATTGCCAAAGTGGGCGTTGAGCATCTTGCCGATTTTACCGAATTCGGCGTGGCTTTTGACAATTATCACAGCACCCATTCGCCTGAAAACCAGTTTTTTTCAGAGCTGATTTACACCCGGCTGCGTGATGCGGGCCATATCAGCTCACACACCATCACCCAAGCCTACGATCCGGTAAAGGAAATGTTTTTGCCCGACCGCTTTATAGTCGGCGATTGCCCCAAATGCGGTGCCGCCAAACAATACGGCGATGGCTGCGAAGTGTGCGGCGCTACTTATTCGCCTACCGAACTCAAAAATGCCGTGTCCGCCATTTCCGGGGAAAAACCCATCGAAAAAGACTCGGTGCATTATTTTTTCAATCTCGCCGATTTTACCGACATGCTGACGGCATGGACTAACGGCGGGCATTTGCAGGCCGAAGTGTGCAATAAACTCGCGGAATGGCTGGCGGGCGGCTTAAGGCAATGGGATATTTCCCGCGATGCGCCCTATTTTGGCTTTGAAATTCCTGATGCGCCGGGCAAATATTTTTATGTGTGGTTAGATGCACCGATAGGCTATATGGCCAGCTTTAAAAACCTGTGCACAAAACAAGCATTGGATTTTGATGAGTTCTGGGCGCAAGACAGCACGGCTGAACTGTATCATTTTATTGGCAAAGACATCATCTATTTTCATGCTCTGTTCTGGCCCGCGATGTTAAGCGGCGCGGGTTTTAGAACTCCTAGCGCCATTTTTGCGCATGGTTTTTTAACCGTCAACGGCGAAAAAATGTCCAAATCACGCGGCACGTTCATCACCGCGCGGACCTATCTGGAACACCTCAACCCCGAATATTTGCGCTATTACTTTGCCGCTAAACTCAGTGCGGGCGTGGACGACATCGACCTTAATTTTGATGATTTCAGCCAGCGGGTCAATTCGGACTTGGTCGGCAAAGTGGTCAATATTGCCAGCCGATGCAGCGGTTTTATCAGCAAGCGTTTTGCCAACCAATTGTCTGCCGACTGCGCTGAACCGGCATTGTTCCAAGATTTCGTCACTGCCCACACGCACATCGCCGAATTCTACGAACACCGGGAATTTGGCAAAGCCATGCGTGAAATCATGGCCTTGGCGGACAAGGCCAACCAATACATCGACGACAAAAAACCGTGGTTGGTCGCCAAACAAGACGGCATGGACACCGAACTGCAAGCCATCTGCTCGATGGGCATCAATTTGTTTGGCCTGTTGGTAGCGTATCTAAAACCCGTACTGCCACGCTTGGCGCAACAAGCCGAACAGTTTTTAAACGCGGGCGAACTAGCCTGGCCGAGTGCTGCGCAACCGTTGCTCCAGCATACGATTAACGACTTCCAGCCGCTGATGACGCGGGTGGATGCCGACAAAATCGCCGCGATTGTCGAAGCCTCTAAAGAAAATTTGGAAAAAACCGCTGAGATTAAACCCGCCGCCAGCAAAAAATTTGCCCCGATTGCTGACACGATAGGTTTTGACGATTTCGCCAAGCTGGATTTGCGCATCGCCAAAATCCTTGCTGCCCAGCATGTGGAAGGTTCGGACAAGCTCTTGCAACTGACCGTGGATATAGGCGACGAAACCCGCACCATTTTTTCTGGCATTAAATCGGCCTACGCGCCCGAAGATTTAATCGGCAAACTGACGTTAGTGATTGCTAACCTGGCCCCCAGAAAAATGCGTTTCGGCACTTCCGAAGGCATGGTCTTGGCGGCCGGCCCGGGTGATAAGGAAATATGGATCTTAAGCCCTGAAGCCGGGGCCGTGGCGGGGTTGCAGGTCAAATAAGCCACAACAGGCGTACAACGGCTTTAGACCTTGCCGTGTCGGCATTAAAGCCGTTGTACTCTGCTAACTGTGGGCAGCCGCCTACATATAAGATCCGAAGCGGATAAATCTACATTAAACTCCCTCTCCCTCAGGGAGAGGGTTGGGGAGAGGGGGATTTAATGCCGCTTTACTTCCTGCGTTCTCTATACAGCTAAGCAAAAAATCGTTTTTTGTCAGTGCGGCAAATCCGCACTAACACAGCAATACCTAAGTCTGCCCAACAGGGCAGCTTTTGTACCGTCCGTTATGATTGTCACTTCACTTAACGCTAAGGACACCCCATGCAAGCCTTCATCGAATCTCTGGTTGCCAGCCACCAACACCAGCCCACCCATCTTCTGGCTATCCTTAGGGCCATACAAGCCCAAGCCCATTACATCCCCGAAGCCGCGATCAAACAAGTCGCCACCCTGCTCAATATCCCGCGCAGCCATATCATCGGCGTGATTGAATTCTACAGTTTTTTGCACCTAACCCCGCAAGGCCAGTATGAAATCCTGATTAGCGATTCGATTACCGACCAAATGTTGGGTAAAAACGAACTGATGGCGTATTTGTCTGAGCAACTGCATGTTGCGGTTGGCGCGGTGCGTGGCGATGGCTTGGTCAGCCTTAACATCACCTCGTGTACTGGTTTATGCGACCAAGGCCCGGCGGGATTGGTGAATGGTTATGCCCTAAGCCGCTTATCGCGGGCGCGTATCGACCAGATTGCCGCCTTGGTTGAACAACAAACTCCGGTAGCCGAATGGCCTAGCGAACTCTTTCAAGTCGAAGACAACATCATCCAAACCGATTTGTTGCTGACCACGCCTATCGAATCCGGCTCGGCCCTTAAAGCCAGCTACGCACGCGGTTTAGCGGAAACCTTGGCGGAAATCGACCGCGCAGGTTTACGCGGGCGCGGCGGCGCGGGCTTTAAAACCGCCAGCAAATGGCAATACTGTAAAGACGAAGCTGGCCCCGAACGCTATGTGGTTTGTAATGCCGACGAAGGCGAACCCGGCACCTTTAAAGACCGGGTGCTGTTAAACACTTATGCCCAGCAAGTGTTTGAAGGCATGACCATCTGCGCCGCGATTATCGGTGCAGAACAAGGCTTTTTATATTTGCGTGGCGAATATTTGTTCTTATACGACAAACTTCTACAAATAGTAGACGAACGGCGGCAAGCGGGCTTGTTAGGCAATAACATCCTCAACAGCGGCTTACAGTTTGACATTGAAATTTGTCTGGGTGCGGGTGCGTATATTTGCGGCGAAGAATCGGCACTGATTGAATCCTTAGAAGGCAAAATGGGCATCCCACGCAACCGCCCGCCGTATCCGGTCAGCCAAGGTTATTTACAAAAACCCACGGTCGTCAACAACGTCGAAACCTTTTTAGCCGCCGCCCACATTGCCGTACACGGTGGCGACGCGTTTGCCCAAATCGGCACGGCGCAATCCAAAGGCACTAAAATCTTAAGCATCAGCGGCGATTGCACCCGCCCCGGCATTTATGAACTGCCGTTCGGCACGACTATCCACGCGGTGTTGGCAGCTTGTGGCGCAGAAGATGTTTTAGGTGTGCAAATTGGCGGGCCGTCCGGCACGTTTATCTCTAACACAGAATTTGACCGCCGTTTGGCATTTGAAGATTTAGCCACAGGCGGCTCGTTCATCATCTTTAACCATAGCCGCCAGCTTTTGGACATCGCCCAAAACTTCACCCACTTTTTTGCCCACGAAAGCTGCGGCTTTTGTACGCCCTGCCGGGTTGGCACCTCGTTGTTAAAAAAACAGCTGGACAAAATTGTGGACGGTCACGGCTCGGCTGGGGATGTCGCAGAACTCGAAGCCCTGTGCCAAATTGTAAAAAACCACAGCCATTGCGGCTTGGGCCAAACCGCCGCCAACCCTATCTTAAGTACGCTGGAACGCTACCCCGAACTGTACCAAAGCCGCCTGAAAGCCATCAGTTATGAACCTGGCTTTGATTTGGACGCGGCCTTGGCGACTGCCCGCCGATTGGCAAACCGCAACGATGCCGCCGCGCACTTGGCGCAAGTGGAGGACTCCTTATGAGCAACACCTTAACCATAGATGGCAACACCATCCCGTTTACCGACGGGCAAACCATCATGCAAGCCGCTACCGCCGCTGGCGTGTACATCCCGCATTTATGCCACCACCCCGAATTTACCCCGCATGGCAGTTGCAAACTCTGCACCGTCAAAGTCAACGGGCGCATTTGCTCGGCGTGTACGTTTCCGGCAATGGCGGGTCAAAACGTGCTTAGCAACACCCAAGAACTGACCGCCGACCGCAAAAAAATCACCCAAATGCTGTTTGTGGAAGGCAACCATTTTTGCCCATCGTGCGAAAAAACCGGCAACTGCCAATTGCAAGCCGTCGCCTATCATTTAAACATGCTCGACGACCATTACCCGCTGTTTTACCCGCAACGTGCCGTCGATGCCTCGCATCCTGAAGTGCTGATTGACCACAACCGCTGTATTTTTTGTACGCTCTGCGTCAGGGCCAGCCAACAAACCGACGGCAAAAACGTGTTTGCGATCAGCGGGCGCGGCATCAACAAACACTTAATCGTTAATGCCGACAGCGGCTTGCTGAAAGACACCGATCTAGCCGCCAGCGACCGTGCCGCGCATATTTGCCCGACCGGAGCGATCTTAATCAAGCACACCGCCTATCAAGTCCCAATCGGCCAACGCCTCTACGACCACCAACAAATCGACCAAGTCAGCCTAGCACAGGAGCAAACCCCTCATGGCGAATAAACTTAGAATTGCCACGACCTCGCTGGCAGGTTGCTTTGGTTGCCACATGTCTTTTTTGGACATCGACGAGCGCATCATCGCCCTCGCCGACTTGGTGGAATTTGACCGCTCGCCGCTCACCGACATCGAACACGCCAGCCATTGCGACATCGGCCTGATTGAAGGCGGCGTGTGCAATTCCGAAAACGTGCATGTGCTACGCGAATTTAGAAAAAACTGCAAAATCTTGGTGGCGGTAGGTGCGTGCGCGATCAACGGCGGCCTACCCGCCATGCGCAATTTCATCCCGCTGGAAGAATGCCTAAACGAAGCCTATTTGTACGGCATTGGCGTAGAAAACCCACAAATCCCCAGTGACATTGAATTGCCGCTGTTGCTGGATCAAGTCCGCCCGCAGCACGAAGTGGTAAAAATCGATTACTTCTTACCCGGCTGCCCGCCGTCAGCAGATGTGTTTTGGACGTTTTTGACGGATTTGTTGGAAGGTAGGCAGCCGGTTTTGGAGTATGGGTTGGTGCATTTTGATTGATGGCGTAGAGGCGTTGCATGCAGAGTCTTTGTCTGGAGTGACACTACTCGGATTAAAGCTTTTATGCCCAGTGTTTAGCAGCAAACTTCATTTATGCTAACATAAAACGTTGGTCAATTTACATGGCTAATGATTTTATGTGTTACTTCATGTTATCATTTGAATAGTTTTAATTAAATTTTTATCACTAAGCAGACACTCTAAAACAGCCATGAATAACGTTGAAAAACAATTATTTACAATGCAAAAACAGCAATTTGAACATGATGAGTTTTTTCATAAGGAAATTACTCGATTAAATGTTCATCAGCGCTTGAATCACATGGCACTGCATTTCGCAAAATATGTAGGCAAGATTTGTGACTGTGTCCTGAATTCTAAAGACGAACAGGCCTTGAAAAAAAACGTCATTGACTCATTTATTATCGCAACAACGTGTGCAAATATTTTAAATATACAAATTTCTAACAAGTTAGAGTTATCCCATTCTAAAAACTTATTTGAGTTAGGAGATAACATTGCTAGTCGATTAGGCATTGATACAGCAGAGTCTTTATGGTTAGTAAAAACTTATCCTGTTGTTGTGGGTGAACTTGCGAAAGCTTGTGAGTCCATAGATCACCTTGAACCCTACCAATACAGAGAAAAAATAGCCGAATGCGTTATACAAATTTTTTCACTCATGTTGGTAGCTGCATCATATAATAATATTGACCTTGTTGCTGAAGTTTTCAACCGACTAACAGGCGTTAAGAAAAAATCCATTTTTTTTGACTATTTTATGTCCCAACACGCTTAAAATTTTTGGATTAGTATTTTATGGCATTCTGGAGTAGTCAAACACTTAAAGCAAAGTTACCAACGCTTATTACCCCTTATGATCCCGATAAAATTGAGCAGGCCTCTTATACTCTTAGAATAGGTCGAGAAATATTCATTACTAAAGACCATCGGAACTCTAATAGTCAGCACACAAAAAAAATATTATCTATAGATGAAGCTTTTGTTATTCCTCCAGGACAATTTGCTTTTTTACTAACTGAAGAATCCGTTAAAATTCCAGATAATGCTATAGCCTTTATTTCAATGAAAGCCCGCCTTAAATATAAAGGGCTTGTTAATATATCGGGGTTTCATGTTGATCCTGGTTTTAGTGGAAAATTACTTTATTCTGTCTATAATGCAGGCCCTACCCCTATAAATTTACAACATAATTTACCAATATTTCTAATATGGTATGCAAGTCTTGATGAAACGGACTTACAGCCTAGAACGTCTCAAGGATTTTCTGATATTCCAATTGACGTTATTAATCAAGTTTCAGCAGATGAAATATATTCTTTGCAAGCACTCTCGTCTGAATTTCGTGAATTAAATTTCAATATTTCTCAGAAAATTACCCAGCTAGAACACAATACATGTGAACAACTTGATAAAATCAATAGAACCAACAACGAGGCTAGGAGATGGGTAGACTGGACTAAGTATGGGGTAACCACAATTATCTCATTACTATTTGTGTTTCTTCTTTATATAAGCTCTTCCGTTATAAGTGTTGGTAAATTTATTTTTGAACAAAAAGAAGATTTAAAATATGTAATAGAATATGCAAAACATTTTGATGACTATAAGGATACTTCTATTTCGCTAGAAAAACAAAAAAAGGATTTAGAATTATTATCTGAGAAGCAATCTTCAATTGAAGCAGAATTAAATACTCTAAAAAAAAATCACCCAAGGCTATTTAATAGAAATAGAGACTGAAGCTCTAAATGATAAAACCAACAGAAATTTATGATTTATATTGGTATTTTGCTGCTGAACGTCAACGCATTTTCTATAAACGCTTATCTGGACAACAATGCGATTTTACTGAAGACCCCATCTTAAAAACATATCGCTTTACCAACGCTTACCGCGCCTCTGATAGAGTTAGCCAATTTCTTATTCGCCATGTTATTTATTCTGGCGACCAATCCCCTCAAGAAATTTTTTTTCGCACTATTCTTTTTCGTTTTTTTAATCGCATCTCAACCTGGATAAGCCTAAGCTCCGCACTAAATAACGTAGTTAGCTATGCAAACTACAACTTCAGGTTATACGATGAAATCCTGACCTCAATTATCAACGGCAAAAACAAATTATATTCAGCTGCTTATATTATGCCGTCTGGCGTTCGAGAGTTCGGATTCTCGAAAAAACACCAAAATAACTTAAAACTTCTTGAGATGATGATTAAAAATCATGTACCTGAGCGTATTGCAGAAATGAGAAATCTTAAGGATGTTTTTACTTTGTTAAAAAGCTATCCAACATTGGGTGATTTTCTTGCTTATCAATACACTATTGATCTTGCATATAGCAATCTTGAATGTGGATTGGAAAGTGATTTTGTAGTTGCAGGACCCGGAGCATTACGCGGAATAACAAAATGTTTCACTGATATTGGCAATTTATCACCAATCGATGTAATCCATTATGTCACTGAACATCAGCAACATGAATTTACGATTAGAAACATCGACTTTCCAGACTTATATGGAAGACCTCTACAATTAATAGACTGTCAAAATCTCTTTTGTGAGATAGACAAATACGCTAGAGCTTATTGCCCTGAATTAGCTGTTGGCGGAAGAACTCGAATAAAGCAAAAATTTGTTCTCAATAGCAAAAAGCTTGAATTATTCTATCCACCTAAATGGAATGTTATTACTTCTCGGCTAGCAAGGTAAATAACGTCTTGAGACCTAAACAGCCCAACCCGTTTTCCTAACACATAAAATAACTGGGGTAAATAACTGGGGTCAGAGTAAACTTATATATCACTGACCTGCTTTTCCTTCCGCCAGCCAACAGGCCTACCCATTTTTTTGGCAGTCATCCGCCGACCGCTCAAATTTTCTATTTCCGCCTTAAACCGCTCACTGCCAAGTGCCATGCCTTTGTTTGCCGCCAGTCGGATGTCTTCCAGTAATTTCCCATCAACATGATGTTTGAATAATTCACGGTAACTGGTTTGCCTCTCTTTTGCATCTTTGCCTAACG
>JABFST010000083.1 GCA_013140465.1 Methylococcaceae bacterium | reverse complement strand
TGATGACACCTTTAAAGCCGCCATAGCCCAGCAATTATTGCAACACGTTTGGCCTTTGTTTGCTAATGGCCTGATTAAACCCACTATCCACATCATTTTTGCCCTAGAAGAGGCGGCAGCGGCCCATGCGCTTATGGAAAGCAGCCAGCATGTCGGCAAAATTTTATTACAGGTATCCCCATGACTTACACCACGCTTATTTCTGCGCAAACACTCCAGCAACAGCTAGAACACCCAGACTTAGTGATTGTAGATTGCCGCTTTTCATTGGCGGACAGCGCAGCGGGCAGCTACGCCTATCGGCACGGACATATCCCCCATGCCCGTTATGCCCACTTAAACCAGCAATTGTCCGCTGCCGTGACTGCACTTACAGGCCGCCATCCCTTGCCGGATTTTACCCAGTTGGCTAACACCTTAGGCGCATGGGGCATTAGCAATAGCAGCCAAGTCGTGGTTTATGATGATGCGGGCGGCGCATTTGCCGGACGTTTATGGTGGTTGTTGCGCAGTTTGGGACATCAGCAAGTTGCCGTGTTGGATGGCGGCATCCAACATTGGCAACGGCAAGGCTATGCGCTGACGACAGTATTGCCGCGCATTAAGCCTAGTGTGTTTCGCCCCTACCTCAATCCCCATGAATGGCTAACTGCCAGCCAAGTGCAAAATGCGTTGGCGCGTAAAGCCATTTGCTTGGTCGATGCCCGCACGCCCGAACGTTATCGCGGCGAACAAGAACCTATCGATCCTGTCGCTGGGCATATACCCGGCGCCTTAAACCGCCCTTTTCAACAGAACCTAAATCCACAGGGCTTGTTTTTAAGCCCCGAACAACTCGCCTTACAATTTAAGCACTTGCTAGGCGCGTATCACCCCGAACAAACCGTGCATTATTGCGGCTCTGGCGTAACGGCTTGCCATAATATCTTGGCGATGGAAGTGGCGGGTTTAACAGGCAGCAAGCTCTACGCAGGTGCGTGGAGCGAATGGATTAGCGACAAAAACCGTCGTGTTGCCCGCGCTTGAGTTGGTTTTTTGTAAACATTCAGTCCCCCTCCTTAAAAAAGAGGGCTTAGGGGAGGTTTTATTTACTAACCCCCCTCAGCCATACACTGGCCTATAAGCGGCGGTCAATAGCTGGTCACGCGTGTTGACATGCGTATCCTGTGTCACTAGACTGACCGCCTAGCAAACACCTAGTTGCCGCCAGGGCAACATCACTTATCCCCCTGTTATGAACATCACCCCCGATATGATTGGCTATCTGGCCGCCACCTTAACCACCGCATCGTTTTTACCCCAAGCCATTTTGACCATCAAAACCAAAGATACCCAATCCTTGTCTTTAGGCATGTACGCCCTGTTTACCAGCGGCGTGTTGTGTTGGTTGGTCTATGGCATCCATTTGGGCAATAAAGCCATTATTTACGCCAATGCCGTTACCTTGGCTTTAGCGGCATCAATTCTTTTTGTTAAGATTTACAATATGTTGTTTAAAAAGGGCTAATTTTTAAACCGCTTACACACTCACGGAGACGCAACGCATGGCAAATAAAGTGACCTTAACCCAGTTTATCATTGAGCAACAACGGGGTATGCCCGACGCATCCGGCACCTTTAGCCTGTTGTTGAACAATATCGTGACGGCCTGTAAAAAAATATCGCATCTGGTCAACCGGGGCAATTTGGTGGGGGTATTGGGCAGTGCCGGCACCGAAAATGTGCAGGGCGAAATTCAAAAAAAACTCGACATCATCACCCATGACATCATGGTGGATGCCCTTAATTGGACGGGACACTTAGCGGGCATGGCCTCAGAAGAAGTGGACGACATTATCACCATCCCCGAGCAATACCCTAAGGGCAAATATCTGGCCTTGTTTGATCCATTAGACGGCTCATCAAACATAGACGTTAATTTGGCAGTAGGGACGATTTTTTCAATCTTGCGTTGCCGTGAAGGCGTGGATCCGGCTGAGGAAGATTTTTTGCGCAAAGGCACAGAACAAGTGTGCGCAGGATTTGTGCTCTATGGCCCATCCACGATGATGGTGCTGACCACAGGCCACGGCGTGAACGGATTTACCCTAGACCAAGACATAGGCGAATTTATCCTGACCCACCCAGCGATGCGCATACCCGAAGACACCAGCGAATTTGCGATTAATATGTCCAACCAACGGTTTTGGGAACCGCCCGTGCAGCGTTATATTGATGAATGCCTGCAAGGCCAAGAAGGCCCGCGCGGCAAAAACTTTAATATGCGCTGGATTGCATCATTAGTCGCCGAGGTTTACCGGATTTTGACGCGCGGCGGCGTGTTTTTATACCCCTTTGATTTGCGCGACCCCTCCAAACCCGGCAAGCTGCGCATATTGTATGAAGCCAACCCGATGGCGTTTATTATCGAACAAGCAGGTGGCGCGTGTTCCACAGGGCGCGAACGCATCCTAGACATCAAGCCTTCTGCCATACACCAACGCGTGCCCTTGGTGCTAGGCTCCAAAAACGAAGTGGAGCGCATCGTCGCTTACCACCAAGCATAAACTGCGTGGCGCAAGGCAGTGGCCTTGCGC
>JABFST010000196.1 GCA_013140465.1 Methylococcaceae bacterium | reverse complement strand
GAACGTCCCAGAAAGCGGACGTTACAATGCTTGCCCGGCCCCATCCTTACCCTGTTGCGACAAGCCCGGGACATCGGGCTAAGCCGTGTTTAATCAATGGGATAGGGGCTTAAGTTGGCGCGTATGCCCCCTGCCCTTCTGTACAAGGATTTTGTCCAGCAGATTTTGCTACTAGGCTGCAACAAATAAAGCGCAAACAAGTAGCCAATTGTGCTTGTTTTTCCATAAACCAGTCTTGTTCTTCTAATAGCTTGAGATGCTCTTGCCCCACTAGGTAATAAATTAATTTGCCTTTTGACATTTTATCTAACACCCTGCATTTGGAAGATGCTTTGTCTATTATCTCATCCAGTATTTCTGCATGACTGGCATTTGGAGGAGGTTCACCCCAAAGATCCTGGTAAATCGGTGTTAACAATTCATCCATCATTGCTTTGGGGCTACTGTCAAAAGTCAGGGGTGATAAAACATCCTGACCATTGTGATGACGGGGCTTAGGGCGTTTGCCATGTCCTTCAAAAAATCCATATTGGGCAGGTCGTAACAGACTACGCGAAATGATGATTTCAATATAATCTGGTTTTTCCAATCCAAATGTACCCGTTACCTGCTGCATCCGTTGTTGGTTATGAAACCACCAAGTGGCATCCACACTATTCAGCAACAACCAGCCACTTATCTCACGCATATCCTCTGCTCTGCTAGGTGTGTGCTTTTCCAAGATCATTGACAATGTTGAAAGAGCGTCTAAAATCGAAACCGATAGATTCAGCTCATCGACAATATCATCAATTTTTTTATTATCGGCTAGTTTTAAACACTCTCTTAACTGGGTATCGGAAAAGTTTTTTAGCAGCAAGCGTCTAACATTTGACTTTATTTCTTGCTGCAATACCTGTTTTTGTTCGGCGATAGCTTCATCGATGGGTTGCTTTAATGCTGCACAGAATTGGGGGTTTTCAAACAGGTGGGGTATAGAAACCGCCTTAAAACTGTCTTTTCTATTCCTAGGCGTTTTAATAATAATGGCGTACAGGCGCTTATTATTGCTATGAAACACGGGGGCGCAAGAAACACCCTGCCAATCTTCTTTTTCTACCGCGTCACTTTCGGTGGTTAAATTTATGTGATGGTCAACTTGGTCGGGAGCATGAAATACGCCAATTAAGGAAACCTTGTCATGGCTGCCAGTCGTTGCATTTACACCTAATTCTGGATAACCAAAACTCTCCCATTTATCCCAAGACGTTGGCAAATTCCGCGCTAATATTTCCGTAGAAATTTGTGCTTGCGGTGGCGTTATACAGTGGAGTATGACTATATCGCAGCTGTCTCCACCATTAAAAACAATTTCTGACTTTTCCTGCTCGTGTTCGCCAAAAACATGTTGATGGTCTGTCCATTTAAGCAAAATGTTTTTTTGGGTATCGCGCTCAGGAAAATCAACAACATGGCGTGCAGTTAGCACCAGGTTTTTGGCAATCGGATAAGCTGTACCCAATTTCCAAGTACCATCTTTTTTGGGTGCAAATATTTTGGTGATTAAGGTGGTATCCATCGCGTTTTCATTTAGTCAGGTATTGACACTGTCGTACCCATTAATAAATCACCACCTTTATAGTTGGGCGTTAGGCTTAACTTAATTTTTTGCTTAGCAGCGTGTTCATATTTGCCGCCAGCATTTGCCTCTACAACCCAGAATTTAATAGCTAGTTTGCCATCGCCTTCTTTTGTGACCACTGTTTCTAGTTCGACCTCTACGTTGTTGACCTTAAAACGAACGTCTTTATTGTCGCCTTCTTGCTGTGCCGCAATCAGTTCTTGGCGTAATGCTTTTATGACTTCCGCGAGTTCTAGGGTGTTATCTGCCATGTGTTTGCTCCGGTGGGGGTTTTAGCTGATCGGACTAAGCCCGTAGCTTAGGATGATGGGCGGGGTGCAGGGGGAAATGAACAGCCCCTGCCATTACTTGCTTACACCGCCAAAATGCTAGCATTATTATTTACGGGTTAGCTGTTTTTTGTGCATTTTAGGTACAAAGCGGTTATCTTGCTATGTACAACGCGAAATCAATCCAGGCGGCACTTGCCCCAGCCCAAATGTCCCTTTAGAATCACTCTTAGTCCGTCACCTAATTCCAGCTGTACTCCTGTTTAGCCGCAAGAGCGTTAAGCTAATGGGCGGCGTGCTTTACAGCCTTTTTTAACTTATAACAATCAACGTGTTATGTTTTTGTCGTGTACAGAGAATAGGTTTTAAACTTTTTCATAGACGACCTTTAATAATAATAAAAAGCCAACTATACAAGGAGAGATTGTATGTCTATAGCAGAACACTTAGCCATGCCCGTACACGGTCATTTGGGCGGATATTTTCAACGGGTGAATGACTTTGGCGACACCTTTGACATCCGCTGGGGAAAAATAGACTTTGATGTCTATCACGGCGCCCAAGCCAATGTAAAAGTCATCCTAAAAATATATCGGGATCACGGTTTGTGTGAAACCTATATTGTCGATACCGATGCCCACCACATTCATTGGGATCACCACCGCCGCACCACGCGCGACTTTTATAT
>JABFST010000163.1 GCA_013140465.1 Methylococcaceae bacterium | reverse complement strand
GGCTTCGGCTGGCTGGCGTTGGTTGCGCCACCAGTTATGCCATGTGTCTGATTGCAGTGGGTAGTGGTTGTTGATTAAAAACGTGACGCTATCGGTGCTTTTGGGTTTGGGTTGTTGGTTTTCTAGTAGGTTTTGTAGTTTCTCCCGTTGTTCGGGGTTGTTCAGTGCGTCGGCTATTGGCTTTAGTTCGGGGCAATCGGCACTGGCGAGTGTCAGTTGGGCAATAAAATACTGATGTTTGGCGAGGTATTTTTGCTGTTCTTTGTCGTCTAGGTCGGCTTTATAAAAGAGTGCGACTACTGCCAGCGATTCTATTAAAAACTGGCTGCGGGTTACGCCGCCAGCAATCATTTCGCCTTGGGACAAATCGGGGCTGCGGATAAAAGACAGGCCGTTTTTGCCGTCACCCAAGGCGGTAATGCCGCTAATTTCGGCTTGCTCTGTGACGATAACGGCCCATTTTGCGGTTTTAACGGTAAAGCCAGGCTCCGAGCGTAAGCCTGTGCGTTCTGCATAGGCTAAGATTTCATTCAACATTAGCACTGCCCTCCAGTTTATGCACATCGGCACTTTGATAAGGCGGCACAGCCATCACGCCGCTTTTGAGTTGGGCGCGGAACACGCTGATCGCGGGTTTGGCATCGTTGCCGTTTACGGTGTTTAAATCAAACACGTCGTACAACATCCAGCCTAAGTCTAAGTCCAAATCAAACGGCGGCGTGGTGGGCGGCGTGGTTAGCAATTGAAAATAGGCCGGAAATTCCCGACAGCCAAAATAAGGCTGGTAAAAGCATTTGCCTTGGGCGGCCCTGCGTTCAAATTGGGCGTTGAGCGCGGTCAGGTCGGCGTTAGCATCGCGGCAGACGATATGGGCATAAATGCGGTAACGGACGTTTTTTAAGGCCATAGTTTGGCGTTGGGTGCGGCCTTTTTGGTCGGTGCCCAGTTCGGCACTGGTGCCGTCTGCCCACAGCGGGCTGATAGCTTTAGTGCCGTTTAGCCATTTTTGGACTTCGGCGACAGAGACTTTGTCTTTGACTTCATTACGCCGTAAGGCTATGTATTTTGGGGATTTTAAGAGTTCTATGCGGTCTATTTGCCAATAGAAGTTGTATTCTTTTTTGAAATAAATCGCGTCAAAAATGCCGCGTGCGGCGGAAGGGGTGAGGATAGGGTAACTGTAGCGTTCGACCTTCATTTCTGGGCGGCTAAAGCAAGCTAAGTCACCCCATGTTTCTAGGCAGTGGGTTTGGGTGTTCACAGAGATTGTTCCTAGTCTAAACTAAAATTATCGAGGCATCGTAACTTGAAACATTTTTGTCGTGCGTAATCAAGTGCAATGGTTCACTCATTGCTTGGGAAATTATCATACGGTCAAAAGGATCTTGATGATAAGGTGGAAGCTTGGCTAAGGCTAAAATGTGGTTAGTGTGGAGAATGAGTTGTTGGAAGTTGTTCTCAGACAATTGTTGAATTAAGACTTCTAAATCAACCTTTAACTTTCCGCTCATATTTTTTATTTGGATTTCCCACAATGAAGCCTGGCTAACGTAAAAGGTGTTATTAGGGTCGAGGATAATTTGGCGGGCATTTTCTGATAGTTTCGCGTCATCATTTAGCCACCAAAGTAAGATATGCGTATCTAAGAGTATTTTCATAAACTATTTAAATAACAAATTTGTTGATGTTGAGCGAATCGTACTCCAAAATTAAATGAAGTCAAGATTATTTTAAGACTTCCCCGTCATGCAAGATGGAGAAGCTTTTCTTAAAAGACTATTTAAATGTTTCAATCCACTCCCTTTTGAAGGGAGGCGTTCATCTTAGCAATTATTCATTGCTTGGGAAAATCGGCGAGTCATACCATAAAGCCAACTCTTCTGGGCTCATTGGCTCATCAAAATCATGCGCCATCCAAATTTGGCCTTTCATACCACCTGGTGTGCGCGGCTTGTGTTCAGTTTTTTCAAACGGGATCAATTTCGCCATAGGCTTACCCGCTTTAGCGATAATGATTTCTTCGCCGTTTGCCGCTTCTTCAACGAGCTTTGATAATTGTGTTTTTGCTTGATGTATGTTGATTTGGTACATGTTTACCCCCTAAACTAAGCTGGACTAAGTTTAGCACTACCAGACTCTAAAACAAGTAAAATATGCCATGTCAAGCCGCCAAATATTCCCTAACATCCACTTGTACGCCGCTTTCTATGGCTTGTTTGGCTTCTTTAAAAAGTGTGGCCGAAATATTTTCGGTAATAAATTCTTCGCCACAGTTGTCACAAATGTCGGCGGGTACATGTTTAAAAACCAATGTGGTTTTATTGCGCTCTAACACGACTGTCGCAAAACCTGACAAGGTTTCGCCATGTTTGCAGATGGGGCATTTCATACTTTTTTCCGGGTAAAGTTTTTATTCCAAATTAATGGGGTAAGTTGGTATGCGGGTTACCCGTAGGCTGAGCGGAGTCGAAGCCGGTTTGTTCGCTTCGACTCCGCTCAGCGAACGGCTGGTTTGTTCGCTTCGACTCCGCTCAGCGAACGGCTGGTTTGTTCGCTTCGACTCCGCTCAGCGAACGGCTGGT
>JABFST010000442.1 GCA_013140465.1 Methylococcaceae bacterium | reverse complement strand
ATCTACGCATCATAAATTGGAGTAAAGCATGTTATACCAACCTTCACGCGCGTTATTTACCTTGCTAGGCGCAATGAGCTTTGCGGCGATTGCCCAAGCTGATGATTCCGTCACCCCCGCGATTCCGGGTGTCAGTGCTGGCGGTGTGGTTATTGAAACCCTACAAGAAGGCTTTAAAGGCACTGAAGGCCCTATCGGCTATAGTGACGGCAGCCTGTTGTTTACCGAAACTAACCAGAACCGGATTATCCGCATCAGCCCGGACAATAAAGTCTCGACGTTTTTGGAAAACAGCAACGGCGCGAATGGTTTAGCCCAAAATGCCAGTGGTGAACTGGTTGCTGTGCAAACCTTAAAGCCCAAAGTGGGGATTATTTACCCCGTCAGCCAACAAAAAGACCTCGCCAGCAGTTTTGAAGGTGTCGATTTCCAACGTCCAAACGATCTGGTGCTGCATAAAAACGGCAGTATTTTCTTTACCGACAGCGGCACGCGCCCGACCAAAGAAGTGCCTAACCCGCCACCGTCACATCCGGGCGTGTTCAGCATCAGTGCCACAGGCGAGTTAAAGCGTTTGGCTAATGACATCGAACGGCCTAACGGTATTCAGCTGAACAAAAGCGAAACCATCCTTTATGTTGCCAACACCTTAGGCGAACATGTCTTGGCTTATGATTTGACCGCCGACGGTGCTATTTTAAACCGCCGCAACTTTGCCAAATTGGCGGGCTGGCAACAGGAAGACAATGCGTGGAGCAGTGGTGCCGATGGTTTGGCGATTGATGACCAAGACCGCTTATATGTCGCATCCAATGCGGGTATTGAAGTGTTTGACGCGCAAGGCAAAGCCTTAGGCATTATCGCCTTGCCCAAAAAACCGCAAAACATCGCTTTTGCAGGGGCGGACAAAAAGACTCTGTATGCTGTCGGCAGAGGTTCGGCCTATAAAATCCCGCTCTTGGCGCAAGGCTATAAAGGCCGCGCCAAATAACTGAGGCCATTAAATTTTTGCTGTATGCAGCCGCTTAGGAGCCAAAACCCATGAAACGCAAAACCGCCCAAGATTTTCACCCCGAAGTGCTAAAACTGTTCGATAGTTATGTGCATGGGCAAATTTCCCGCCGTGGCTTTTTATCCAGCGCGGCAAAATTTGCCGTGTTGGGACTCACCGCTGAAGGCTTGCTCGAAGCCCTAAGCCCTAAATTTGCCCTAGCCCAGCAGGTAGACCACCATGACCCGCGTATCAACGCGCAATATGTGGAATATCCATCACCCAATGGCTACGGCAAAATTAGGGGGTATTTGGTTAAGCCCGCACAAAGTGCTGGCACATTGCCCACTGTGTTGGTCATCCACGAAAACCGTGGCCTCAATCCGCATATTGAAGACATTGCCCGGCGCATCGCCTTAGATAATTTCATCGCGTTTGCACCCGATGCCTTGTTTGCCTTGGGCGGCTATCCAGGTGATGAAGACAAAGCGCGTGAATTGTTTAAATCTTTGGACCAAACCAAAACCCGCGCTGATTTTATTGCGGCGGCTAGTGTGTTAAAAACCTTGCCCGACAGTAACGGCAAAGTGGGTGCGGTCGGCTTTTGTTATGGCGGCGGCGTGGTCAATTATTTGGCGACCCAACTGCCCGATTTGGCGGCAGGTGTACCGTTTTATGGCAGCCAACCGAGCGCGGAAGAAGCGGCAAACATCAAGGCACCGCTGTTGCTGCAATATGCGGGTGAAGATGAGCGCATCAATGCCGGTTGGCCCGCTTATGAAGCGGCCTTAAAGGCCGCGCATGTCAACTATCAAGCCTACATCTACCAAGGTGTGCAACACGGCTTTAATAACGACACCACGCCCCGATTCGACCAAGCATCAGCAAACTTGGCTTGGCAACGCACCATCGCCTTTTTTAACCAGCACTTGCGTGGCTGACCCGCGCGTAGGCATGTAGAGGATTACCCATGAAAGTGACTGTCCCGGTCTGGGATTTACCCCATCGCTTATTCCATTGGTTGTTGGTGGCATCTGTGATCGCTTCGTATATCACCGCCAAAATCGGCGGTGCACTGATTGATTGGCATGGTCGCCTCGGCATATTTATTTTAGGCTTGTTGGTGTTTCGTGTGCTGTGGGGCTTTATCGGTTCCACCCATTCGCGCTTTGCCACGTTTTTTCCAACCTTAGGGCGGATAAAAGCCTATCTGCAAGGCCATTGGCACGGCTTGGGACACAACCCGCTAGGGGCGTTGTCGGTGTTCGCCTTGTTGGCAGCTGTGGCGGTACAAGTGGGCACAGGGCTGTTCGCCAATGACGATATTGCCTTTAACGGCCCGCTCAACAGCTTAGTCGATAAAGCTTACAGCGACCAACTGACAGGTTGGCATACGCGCACCTTTTATGTCTTGCTGGGTTTGGTCGGCTTACATTTGGTGGCCTTAATTTATTATCGCTGGGTTAAAAAAACCAACCTTATCACCCCGATGTTGACGGGCAAAAAAGAACTGCCCGCTTCCGTAGCCGCTACGCTAACACCTCCACAACGTTCTGGCCTGATACGCTTGGCGTTGTCTTTGCTTATTTCCAGCTCTATTGCTTGGGGGCTTGCAGGTGGCGCCAGCACGCTTAACGCCTTATCCGCACCCGCTCCCACGCCACCACCTAGTGCTGGCTTTTAATTTTTTTACCACAACCCTTAGGAATAACTCATGAAAACAAAAATTGCTCTCACCTTGCTGCTCACTGCAACCGCTACTGCGGCTTTAGCCGGACCCATTGAAGAACAGATCCGCTTTCGCCAATCGGCGTATTCGTATTTGAGCTGGAACACGGCAAAAATTAAGAAGCAAGTGGTCGATCATCCCGAAACTTTTAACAAAGACTATGTGGCAGCCGCTGCCAATGCGATTGCCGCTGTTGCCAACTCCGGCTTGGGTGAATTGTATGGCGAAGGCACTGACCAAGGCACTGGCTGGAAACAAACCCGCTTAAAACCCGAATTTTTCCAGAAAAAAGCCGAAGTAACGACGGTTGCCAACACCTTTAACGAAGCTGCCAATGAATTGGCAAAAGTGGCGGCAACAGGCGACATCAATGCCATCAAAACCCAATTTGGCAAAGTTGGCGAATCTTGCAAAGCTTGCCATGATTTGATCCGCATTAAGGAATAAGCTGGCATCGGTCAGCAGTCCTGCTTAGTCTGATCTTTACAGCCAGCGCACAATAAAAAAGGCGGTCACTTCAACAAGTGCCGCCTTTTTTTATGCCATGCGCTTATAGGCTGTCATCGGTTATGGTCTACTGATTGTGTTGCGGCAATGTCAAACACAGCCTCTAGGGATGAAGCCGTAAGGATAACATCGACCCAGCAGTCTAAGTCTGGTTCGGCGGCAGCATTCAGCTTGTCTATTGCCCAAGCGGGCAAAACGCCAAAACGGTGTTCCAATTGTTTTCTCAGTAGCTTGGATGCGCCTTCTAAACGGCCTTCAAGCCGCCCTTTGGCAATGCCTATCCGTTCTACGCTAGTGATGTATTGCACTTCAGTCTCCTTAAGCGTTTCGATGAATGCTAACAAACACCCTAGCAAGGTGTATCGTTGCTGTAGGGTTATAAAAATCCATTAATGGCTAGCATCACGCCCAAAAACAGCCTCTAGGGACGAGGCCGTAAGGATAGCTTCACCCCAAGCGTCCAAGTCCTGCTCTGTAGCATCATTTAACTGGTTTACTGCCCAAATGGGCAAAAGGCCAAAGCGGCGTTCCAATAGTTTTCTCAGCAGCTTGGATTCACCTTCTAAACGCCCTTCTTGCCGCCCTTCTTGCCGCCCTTCTTGCCGCCCTTCTAACCGCCCTTCTAGCTGTCCTTCCAAACGCCCTTTGGCAATGCCTATCCGTTCTACGCTAGTGATGTATTGCATTTTTTCAGTCTCCTCAATGGTTTCAATTTCGTGCCAAATTTGCTGGTCTAGCCATTCTGGCAACCTCATTAGCCAATCCAATACCACAAATAAGTTGATGACCCGCTGCTTGTCCCAATGCCGTTGATACAGCAGACGTACCAAACGGAGCTTGGCTTCATAGCGTGCCTGATGTTTGTTGCGCGTTTGTTGGGTCAGGATATGCGCTACGGTAATCAAGGCAAAAGCATTGTCGGAAACCAGCAGTTCTTCAATAGTGTGTTGGTAATCCATAAGCTTGGCAACCGGAAATTCCAAGGTATGCTTACATCCCAGCACGGTAAAGCCAAAAGAAGTGGGCTTCCACTGCTCATGCGCATCCGCCAGCACCGCCATACTGGCAACAGGGCGACGATAACGGTCGTACAAGCGGTAATTGTAAACAAACATGCGTTCGGCAAATCCCGCTTGCTGGGTTCCCTGCACCTCAAGATGCAGGTATATCCAATTTTCATCCCCATTCAGCAAGGCCACCCTGACCAACTTATCAAGTACGCGTTTGCCCAATTCGGCATCTTGTACGACAGCGCGCAATTCCTGATCCAAGAACACATGCTCTTTTGAGCCATCAATCTGGGCATAAGCGTCTGGAAAATAAAAGGCCATAAACTCAGGAAAATACTGTTCAATGACGGTTTTCCAAGGGCTATCGTAATCGTCGTGTCCCGCTATCTGTTCCTCCACTTATACCCCCTTGTTCATAATAATAGCCAATAATCGTTAGGCTTTGTGCCTTAGCTGGTTAAAGCCGCCACCGATACCAACTCCCCCGCCACGTCGCGTTCCATAAACGCCCGCCGATCTTGCTCCTGGCTGAAATTTCCATACGCCAGCATCAGCTTGACATAGGCGGCTTCTATGGACATATTCCAAACCATAACCGCCCCTAAGGCCATTAATGCCCGCGTGCTTTGGTAGGCATCAGCCGTATACAGTGCGGGTGCAAGATACACGGTCATTTGCCGCGCTTGGCAACGCTGTATGAACGCCGCCAAGGAAGCTTCTGCACCCCAGTCTTGGGTGGCGCAAGCAGTGCCCGAATGGTAGAGATCATGCAAGACGGCATCGACATTATCCAAATTAAAGTGCGCGTAATTTAAGCCCGGATAGGGTTTTATCATTAAAATCCGCGCCGAGAACTGCGCTTTTAAACGCGGCATGTTATCAGGCTGATAGGCGTTTTTGGCGGGTTGCGGCACAGTTGGGGTAAACAATCCTGCGTCAAACTGCATAAGGCTGTTGCCTTGCACGCTGACAAAATCACTGCTGAGTTGCAAGGAACACGCCAAACGCGTGCCGCTATGCACTTGTTGCACTTGCCCGGCATTGCGGTAAGGCACAAACACACCCGCCCAGCCCAATTGGTGGATAAACTCCACGGCGCAGATAAAATTGCCCACACCATTGGCGCGGCGGTCGTGCAGCGGGTAATCGCTGGACACCAACAACAACGGGATGTTAAGGGCATGAAAATAAAAGCCTAAGGCGGCGGCGGTATAAGCCAAGGTATCGGTGCCATGCGTGACGATGATGCCGTCAAACTGCCCCATAGGCTGCGCCTCAATAGCGGCAATCAAGGTTTCCCAAACTCGCGGGTGTAGGTTTTCGCTCAGCAGCCGCATTGGCTCAATCAGGCTGAATTGGCTGTTTTGGGCCGATGCACACTGTTGTCGGCACTGTTCCAGTAATGTGCCGCCAGTGCCGCTAACCGTATCAATAGTGTGTTCCGACACTACAGAACCTATCGTCCCTCCTGTCGTTGCAAGCAGTATGTGTTTCATAGTATGATGTTTAGTTTTAATACAACAATGGGCAAAGGCGATTCAACTGCCCCAGCCGCCCATTTTAGCCATTTTTACAGCATAACAAAGCCGTCTTTTTTATACAAAACATGAAAATATCACTCATCGTCGCAATGGCGCATAATCGGGTTATCGGCCTTAATAACCAAATGCCTTGGCATTTGTCGGCAGATCTTAAAAACTTTAAAAAAATCACCTTAGGATCGCCTATTTTAATGGGCCGCAAAACCTTCGAGTCTATCGGCAGGCCCTTGCCTGGGCGCACCAATATCATTATCAGCCGCAACCTTGCCTATCAGCAGCCTGGCTGCCTCATCGCCAATAACCTGGAAAACGCCCTGCAAATTGCCTGTCAGAATGCCGATGAGGTGTTTGTGATTGGCGGCGCAGAGCTTTACAAAAGCCTGTTGCCAGTCGCCAACACCTTGTACATGACCTTGATCCACCAAGACTTTACGGGTGACACTTGGTTTCCGGCATGGGACAACCACAGCTGGACAGAAGTGCAGCGCGAGGATATTAACGACGATCCGCAAGTGGCGTTCCGCTACAGTTTCATCAAGTTAGAACGGCAGTGTCCATAAGCAAATACGCAAAAACTCCCCAATACTCGCCGAAAACAGTTAAAATACTTGGATTTAATCAACTTTTTTGACAGCAACCGCTTGGTATAGCATGCAAACTAAATATAACACCGACGACCTCCGCATTTGTGGGATCAGGGAGGTCATTCCGCCCGCCTTGGTTCACGAGGAAATGCCGATTAACGAAATAGCGGCGCAAACCACGCTACAGGCGCGTGCCGACATCCACCAACTGTTGACAGGGGCGGATGACCGTTTGCTCGTAGTCGTGGGGCCTTGCTCCATTCATGACCCTAAAGCGGCCTTAGAATATGCCGGCTTATTAAAATCGCTTAAAGATGAATTGACCGACGACCTGATTATTGTGATGCGCGTGTATTTTGAAAAACCCCGCACCACCGTCGGCTGGAAAGGCTTGATTAACGACCCCGACTTGGATTCCAGCTTTAACATCAACAAAGGCTTACGCGCGGCACGGCGCATATTGCTCGATGTCAACACCCTTGGTATGCCCGCAGCTACGGAATATTTGGACTTAATCTCGCCACAATATATCTCCGATTTAATTGCCTGGGGCGCTATCGGCGCACGGACCACAGAAAGCCAAGGCCACCGTGAGTTGGCTTCGGGCGTGTCGTGTCCCATAGGCTTTAAAAACTCCACCGACGGCACGATAAAAATAGCCATAGATGCCATCCGCGCCGCGATGAGCCCGCATCATTTCTTATCGCTGACCAAAGCCGGACATTCCGCGATCTTTTCAACCATCGGCAATAGCGACGTACATATCATCCTCAGGGGCGGCAATGGTCATCCCAATTACGATGCCGATAGCGTAGAACAAGTGGCTAAAGGGCTGGAAGCGGCACAATTGCGGCCCAACATCATGATCGATTTCAGCCACGACAACAGCATGAAACAATGCGAACGCCAGCTCTTGGTCGGTGACGACGTTGGTGCGCAAATCGCCAATGGCGACCGCCGCATTATGGGTGTCATGATCGAAAGCCACCTCAAATCCGGCAACCAAAAAGTCATTGACGGGCAAGCCTTAACTTATGGGCAAAGCATCACCGACGCCTGTTTGTCATGGGATGACACCGCCCCGCTGCTACGAAAACTGGCACTCGCCGTGCAGCAGCACCGACAACTGCTTAACCAAGGAGCCTAACCATGATCGTTTTTATCAACGGTGAAACCCACGAATGTGCCGACGGCACATTGGTTGCAGACGTGGTCGCCAAGCTAGGGCTCACAGGCAAAAAAATCGCCATTGAGCTCAACCAAGAAATACTGCCCTTCCAACACTACGCCAGCCAAGCACTGCAAGCGGGCGACCGCATGGAAATCGTCCACGCCATCGGTGGCGGTCAAGACGACTCGTTTATACTGGCAGGGGTGGAATACCATTCGCGCTTATTGGTCGGCACAGGCAAATACAAAGACATGGCTGAAACCCGCTTAGCCATAGAAGCCAGCGGCGCACAAATTGTCACGGTTGCGATCAGGCGCACCAATATCGGACAAAACCCTGGCGAACCCAACTTGTTAGATGTCATCTCCCCCGACAGATACACCATCTTGCCTAATACCGCAGGTTGTTATACCGCCGACGAGGCCGTGCGCACTTGCCGCTTGGGGCGGGAATTGTTGGGCGGACACAAACTGGTCAAGCTGGAAGTGTTGGCCGACCAAAAAACCTTGTTCCCTGATGTTGCAGAAACCTTTATTGCCGCCGAACGCCTAGTCAAAGAAGGCTTTGATGTCATGGTCTACACCAATGACGACCCCATCGCCGCCAAACGCCTCGAAGATATGGGCTGTGTCGCTGTCATGCCGCTCGCCGCGCCTATCGGCTCAGGTCTGGGCATACGCAACCCCTATAACATCCTGACCATCGTTGAAAATGCCAACGTGCCTATTTTGGTGGATGCGGGTGTCGGTACCGCATCGGATGCTGCGATTGCAATGGAACTGGGCTGTGCTGGCGTGTTAATGAACACTGCGATTGCCGAAGCCAAAAATCCCATTCTGATGGCAACCGCGATGCGCAACGGCATCATGGCGGGCAGACAAGCCTACTTGGCGGGACGTATGCCCAGAAAACGCTTTGCCTCGGCCTCATCGCCGATTGATGGGCTGTTTTTTTAGCGTTCCCCTTAAGACAGCGGCTAGGCGACACCGCAACCCCTAAAACTTCACAAGTGTCTGCACTAGCCAGAAAGTGTCTTCTCACTTAGGAAGAAAGTTGGTATGAAGG
>JABFST010000128.1 GCA_013140465.1 Methylococcaceae bacterium | reverse complement strand
GATTATGGGTTCCATCAGATTTTGTGACAACATAAAGTCACCGGGTTCAACCGCCGGATGCGGAAAACCGCATGTCCGGTGGTGTGGCAGAGGTGACGGGCGCAATCCCGTCACCCCGAGCCGATCATACAGGCTTTTACGACACCCTCCTTTGGGAGAGGGGGCTTGCACAGTGTAACTTATTGTTTTTATGGCTTTAAAAACTTGTGTAGACACCCATGCCCTGAGAGAGAGTGTGTGACGTGTGCGTGGCTTAAAACAAGCCCGTAATCTTGCCGTCGTCATCAATATCGATGCGTTCTGCGGCAGGGACTTTAGGCAGTCCGGGCATGGTCATA
The DNA here is from genome assembly GCA_013140465.1 of Methylococcaceae bacterium. GTDB lineage: Bacteria > Pseudomonadota > Gammaproteobacteria > Methylococcales > Methylomonadaceae > Methylobacter_C. The sequence continues at coordinate 2,249 of JABFST010000128.1, read as the reverse complement.
ATATCGCCCGCAATAGCGACAATAAAACCCGCGCCATTGGCTAATTTAACTTCACGGATTTCTACCGTGTGCCCAGACGGTGCACCTTTTACTGTGGCATTGGTGGAAAACGACATTTGCGTTTTGGCAATACATACCGGAAATTTGCCGTACTCGGCATTCCAAGCCGCCAACTGCGCTTTCACTTTGGCGTTGGCACTAATACCCGCCGCACCATAAAGCTTGGTGGCTATCGCCTCGATTTTTTCCCACAAGCTTAGGTTTTCGTCATACACAAACGTAAAGCTGGGGGCGCGTTGATCGACGATGTTGATGACCGCTTCTGCCAAGCTTTCTGCGCCCGCGCCGCCTTCTGCCCAATGTTTGGACACGATGCACTCCGCACCCAACGCTAAGCATTTTTCTTGTAGCAAGGCGATTTCGGCCTCGCTATCAAAAGTAAAATGATTGATGCACACCACGCAAGGCAAGCCATAATGCTGGGTGATATTGTGGTAATGGCGTTCTAAGTTGACAAAGCCTTTTTCCAAAGCGGCAAGGTTTTCTTGGTTCAATTCGTCTTTGCTGGCACCGCCATGAAACTTTAAAGCCCGAACCGTAGCGACCAACACCACGGCAGATGGCGTTAAGCCCGACATGCGGCATTTGATGTCGATGAACTTTTCCGCGCCCAAATCCGCGCCAAAGCCCGCTTCAGTGACGACATAATCGGCCAGTTTTAACGCCGTTTTGGTAGCGGTGACGGTATTGCAGCCGTGGGCAATATTGGCAAACGGGCCGCCGTGGATAATGGCGATATTGTTTTCCAAGGTTTGCACAAGATTGGGTTTGATCGCGTCTTTCAACAACGCCGCCATTGCGCCGTGGGCATTCAAGTCCCGCGCATACACTGGGGTTTTATTATCGGATTTATAGCCAATCACAATCCGGCCTAAACGTTCTTTTAAATCCACGCGCCCTGTTGCTAGGCACAAAATCGCCATCACTTCCGAGGCCACGACTATATCGTAGCCGTCTTCGCGCAAATAACCGTTTGCTGCGCCGCCCATACCCACCACGATATTGCGCAAGGCGCGGTCGTTCATGTCCACGACGCGTTTCCATTGGATACGGCGCGGGTCTATATCCAAGGCATTGCCTTGATGGATGTGGTTGTCGATCAACGCCGACAGCAAATTATGGGCGACACCAATGGCATGGAAGTCGCCCGTAAAATGCAGGTTAATGTCTTCCATAGGCACGACTTGCGCATAACCGCCACCAGCCGCACCGCCTTTAACGCCGAAACAAGGCCCTAAAGACGGCTCGCGCAAACACATAATGGTTTTTTTGCCCAAGCGGTTCATCGCATCGCCTAAACCGACGGTAGTCGTGGTTTTGCCTTCACCGGCCGGAGTCGGGCTGATGGCGGTGACTAAAATCAGTTTGCCATCGGCTTTGTCCTTAAGGCTGTTAATGTATTCCAACGATATTTTGGCTTTGTAATGACCAAAAGGATCCAAGTGTTCGGCTTCTATGCCGTATTGTTCTTTAGCCAAAGCGATGATGGGTTTCATCTTGGCGTGTTGGGCGATTTCTATGTCTGACATGATGGTTTCCACGCAATAATAATTAAAAGTTTTGTTAGATTAGGGGCTTGCAAAGCAAGCTCATTGAGTTTGTGGGCCGTTTTAAAGTATTTTTATGGGCACTCATGGCTTGTTTGTGCGCGATCTTGGTCGGTTTTATTGATCCATTCTACATTGGCAGTCAATAGCTTATTCGGGCGCATACCGCGAGCGATATTAAGCTTGCTGCTTTAAAACTCGCCTTCGCCTATGCGAATGGCGTCATTGTCGTTATAAATTCGATTAGCCAACTGTTGCGTTGTGCTTACGCTAGCACTAAAGCAGGTCTTAGTTTTGTGTGGCTTAAATCTGTTAGGAAAGGTCGCAAAAACATTATCAGCTACTGATAACTTGCCCATGTCAAATTTACCGTAGGCTGAGCGGAGTCGAAGCCGGTTTGTTCGCTTCGACTCCGCTCAGCGAACGGCTGTTGTGTCCCGGATGCTGAATAGATACACATTTAAAAAGGCATCTCTTTCGGTTGCACATCGTAATCTACTAAAGACCAACTACATGTATAGAAAAGAGCTACTATCTATACATAAGACTTACCACATGTATAGAAAAGAGCTACTTTCTATACATAAGACTCTTTTCGTGTATAGAAGAGCGTCTCTTTCTATCTATGTGTTACCTTGATGT
>JABFST010000367.1 GCA_013140465.1 Methylococcaceae bacterium | reverse complement strand
TTCTGCGGCTTGTGCGGGGTTAAAGGCGAAGGCGGCAACAGCGAAAAATAAGGCGGATAATGTGGTGTTGCTCATGAATGCGTTCCTCGGGTTATTGTTATGGTTATGTGTAACTTCTCATTAATCATAGGATAAAGACCTGCGAGGTATAAAAAACCTCGCAGGTCTGACGCTATTGACTACTACTAATGAGAAGTTAAGGTTATGTTGTGATGGCAAGGCCAAACGCATTATATTCATAAACCGCCTAGGCATCGCTAGAGAAAATCCATATTCCTGGGCTATCCGACAAAAAACCAAGGGTTACGGTAGGAAATGCGGGTTTTTTGCCGCAAGTGTTGCCTATGCGGTAACTATTCAGCATCCGGGGCACAACAGCCGTTCGCTGAGCGGAACAGCCGTTCGCTGAGCGGAACAGCCGTTAGCTGAGCGGAACAGCCGTTCGCTGAGCGGAACAGCCGTTCGCTGAGCGGAGTCGAAGCGAACAAACCGGCTTCGACTCCGCTCAGCCTACGGTAAAGACTCCGCTCAGCCTACGGTAAATTTGACTTATTAGAAGTCGCTCTGAATAGTTACCCTATGCGGGGTCATAAAACGTCACTTTTCCGGTTTCAATGTCATACATTGCGCCTACTATCGCGCAATCGCCGCTCGCCACCAACGCCGCCAGCACAGGGCTTTGCGCGGGGATTTGCCGCACCGCCAATTGCACGTTTTTGTCCGCCACTTGTTGTACTAGCTTGTCGTTGTCGGCGGTGACGGCACAACCGTGTTTCTGGCTAACGGCGTTGACTGCGGGTTGGATTTTATCCAGCAGTCCGCTTAAATGGTCTAGCTTGACGTGTGCGCAAGCCCCTTTAATAGCACCGCAATGGCTATGCCCCAACACCACTATCAGCTTAGATCCCGCTACATGGCAAGCATATTCCATACTGCCCAAAATGTCGTCATTCACGACATTGCCCGCTACCCGCGCACTGAACACATCCCCTAAGCCTTGGTCGAAAATGAGTTCAACCGAAGTGCGCGAATCCATGCAGCTTAAAATAATCGCAATAGGAAACTGCCCTTGGCGGGTGTCGTTGATTTGCTCCAGCAAATTGCGGTTGGACTTTAAGTTGTTCACAAAACGGTCATTGCCTTCTTTCAGCACAGCCAACACTTGTGCGGGGGTGAGTGCTTGTTGGGTGTCGTAGCTGGGGGCGCGGGCGTTTTCAATAGGCTTAAGCACGCCATAGCCGCGCATGTTTTCCAGCGTCAGCTTAATGTGTTTGCGTTGCGCTTCTATCTTAAAATTTTCAATAATTTCATAGACATCGTAATCAATATATTTAGACCGCGTGGCATCAATAATCACCTCTGAGTAGTCCGGCAATTGTTCAAAGGTTTTTTGGATGTTGGCTTTGTTTAAAAACGACACATGTTCTGATAAGCGCAAGATGGTTTTATTGCCGATATGCGCCTCGTTAAAATAAAACGCGCTTTTGTAGTTTTCCAGCAAAATCGACAACAAAGCCACTGCCAAGCCTATCGCCAAACCAACCAGCAAGTCGGTCAACACCATGCCTAAAATAGTCACGCAAAATGGGATGAAATGGTAAGGTCCCGCTTGATACATGGTCTTAAAGATTTTCGGGCGGGTCAGACGATAACCGACCACAATCAGCACGCTAGCCAAACTAGCCAAGGGGATTTCATTAAGCAGGGTGGGGATTAAAATCACCGCAAACAGCATCAAAAATCCACAGATAATGCCGGACATTTTAGTACGCGCACCCGACTGGATATTGATCGAACTGCGCACAATCACTTGTGCCAGCGGCAAGCCGCCCAGCAAACCGCTACAGGCATTGGCTATGCCTTGTACGATCAGTTCCCGGTTGGCGGAAGTGACGCGTTTGTACACATCGGTTTTATCGACGGCTTCTAAAGACAACAGCGTCTTTAAACTGGCAACCACCGCCAAGGTTAGGGCCGTCAGATAAACGGCAGGATTGCCTAACAGCGCAAAATCAGGGAAGTGTAGTTGTTGGATCAAATCCCCCGCATTTTGCAGTACGGGTAGCATGACCAAATGATTGCCTGTTAACGCCCATTGCGGATAAGCAGCCACCAAGCTTTGGTTAATCAACACCCCAGTGACGATGGCTATCAGCACGCCCTGAAACAGCTGAAAAAACCGTAACCGTTTCATAAACGGCTGTTCCCATAAAATTAAGATAGCCAATGACAGTGTCGAAATCACCATTGCAGTGGGTGAACTGTAAGGCAGCATGTTGACGAGTTCAGAAAACGACGAATAATTGTCGGTTTGGAAAAAACTGCTATCGCCTTCGTAATCGCGGTCATAACCGATAGCGTGGGGAATTTGCTTAAGCACTAAAATAATCCCCATGCCCGACAACATACCGTTGACCACTGATGACGGAAAATAATAGGCGACAACCCCAGCCCGAAAGATGCCCAACAAGATTTGTATGCCACCCGCCAACACCAAGGCCAGTAAAAAACCGTTAAAGCCCAAGCGTTCTATGGCTGTTAATACGATCACCGCCAGCCCGGCTGTTGGCCCGCTGATGCCTAAGGCCGAATTACTAAGGGGGGAAACAACCACGCCGCTGATAATCCCGGCAATCAAACCCGAAAACAGCGGCGTGCCGGAGGCCAGGGCAATGCCTAAGCACAAGGGGATGCTGACCAAAAACACCGCAACAGCGGCGGGAATATCGTACTTTAAGTTTGCTAACAGCTTGTTGGTGTAGGTGTTCATAATGCTTGTATCAAAAGGGTTGGAAATACACTAAGGCGCGTGTACGGCAACAGGTGCAGTGGGTAAGTTCCCTAATCCCGCTCTTGCAACACGATAATGGCCTCGTGTTTGTGGATTTTTTCCTTCCCATGCAACGCAACCGTGGTGACCTCAATGTCATCGTCAGTGGCTGTTGCCATAAAGTCTTCCACCACTTCCAGAATATCATGGTCTATAAAACGCGCCAGACTGGCATCAATCGTAACCGTGCTTTGTGCAGGAATGCGCAATATAAACTTGCGCAACAAGGCTTTGTTTAAAAACGTCACGTCTTTATTAAACACCACGCGGTAATGGCTGCCTTCTTGGATAAGGGTGATACCAGCATGGTAATTTGCTTTAATGACAAAAAACAAACCGATGACCATGCCTATCGCCATGCCCAATAACAAATCGGTGACTAAAATAGCCAGCACGGTAATCGCAAAAGGTAAAAATTGCCCCATGCCTTTTTGGTAAAAACGTTTAAACAACGCTGGGTTAGCCAATTTATAACCCGTGTGCAATAAAATCGCCGCCAAACACGCCAACGGAATGGTGTTTAGGTAATGGGCAAAAAACATCACGCTCAGTAATAAAAACACTCCGTGCGTAAAACAGGCGATACGCGTTTGTCCGCCCGCATTGATATTGGCGGCACTGCGCACTATCACCGCCGTCAACGGCAAGCCGCCCAGCAAACCGCTGACAATATTGCCCACGCCTTGCGCTTTTAGCTCACGGTTAGTGGGAGCCAAGCGTTTTAACGGATCTAGTTTGTCGGTGGCCTCAAGGCTTAGCAAAGTTTCCAAACTGGCGATGACCGCAATTGTGCCAGCAACCACATACACCTTGGGGTTGGCTAAATGCGCCAAATAGCTGGCATCGGGCAACATAAGGCTATTTAAAAAATCGCTAGGGTGTTCGGCAACGGGCAAATTAACCAAATGTTGTCCGGCAACAGCCCATTCGGGGGCAAACTTTTGTGCCGCAAGGTTATAAGCAACGCCCCAAGCCACCGCCACTAAAGGGCCTGGAATAAGCTTTAAGGCTTTTTGCTTTTTAAACCACTTCGTGTTCCATAAAATTAACAGCAATAACGCCACCGAACTGATAACTACCGAGCCTATCGACAATGCCCCCAACGCATCGAAAAACTCAAATAGGCTGGATTCAGCGGTCTCTTTCATATAGCTTTCGTCGCCCTCATAACTGGCATCGTAGCCAGTGGCATGGGGCAGTTGCTTAATGATTAATATCAACCCGATAGCCGCCAACATGCCTTCGATGACGGCAGCGGGAAAAAACGCACCGATAATGCCCGCCCGTAAATACCCTAAGGTCAGTTGCAGCACGCCAGCCAGCACTCCCGCGACCAGCAAGCCTTGAAAACTGCCCAGCGTTTCAATCGCGTTGAATACAATCACCGTTAAGCCCGCCGCTGGCCCTGAAACCGCCAGTTGCGAACCGCTGAGCCAAGCCACCAAAAGACCGCCGACTAAGCCACCAATCAAACCCGAAAACAGCGGTGCACCCGAAGCCAACGCGATGCCCAAACATAAGGGCAGGGCGACTAAAAAAACCACCAGCCCCGCCGGAATGTCGGATTTTAGGTGGTGTAAATAATAAGTGCTTGATTTATGTATCATAGTGTGAAGCCTATAAAGAGTGGCGTGGCAGATAATAGTGATTCGATATTAAACGGGTTTGTTCTTTGATTCAAGTATACCGTGGTTTTAGTGCTGCTTGATGACTTGCGTAATCTGGATAGCAATAACTTGCACTATGTATGAATTAAAAGTAATATGAATTTATGTTCATACTAGGTAGGCCGCCATGCTAACCAGAAACCCCCATTTTATGTTCCGCGACCAAGAACTGGCACGCGTATTAGACCGCCTTGCCGATGGCCAAAGCGTATTGCTGGTGGGCATACGCCGCACAGGCAAAACCGAAGTGCTGAAAGAAGTCTGCGCCCGCTTATCCGAACAAGCTAACCCAACCGCCGCCGTGTTCTTGGATGTGCAAGACTACACCAGCCTAAGCAAATTTTATGGTGACTTGTTACGCGCCATGCCTAGTGATGTAATGGATCGCTTACAACAAGCCCTAGCCTCTTTACATTTAGTGCCTAGCACATTAGGAAATTGGATCAGAGGACAATTCGATACAATCTCAGCCGAAGGCGTGGACATCAAACTTCGCGCCCCCAACGATGACTTACAACGCTATTGGGAACCCATCGCCGAACAACTGGTAGCCATCCTCGCAAAAACACCCACCACAAACTTACCTGTCATTATCATCGACGAACTGCCATTTTTTATCGAAAACCTACTCGACCGGGACTATCCAGCGCACGATATTGAAGTGCTGATGGCCTCTTTACGCAAATTACGCAGCAATGGCTTACGTTTTGTCATAGCGGGTTCGATCAATTTAGACGCCTTGCTGGATAGCTTGCATATCCCCAAAACCGTTTTAGGCGGACTGTGGCGCGAAACTTTGCCGCCGTTTACCCGCGACCAAGCCAACACCTATCTTGAACACCGTTTGCGCGACACCACCGCTGCCGATTACCTCGATGTGATCTTACAACACCTGCCCGATTACATCCCGCAATGCCTAGAAACCGCCGTGGGCTATGTAAAATTTAACCCAACACGCACAGAGTGCGAGCTATTGCTGCAAAACCAAGTCTTGCCCCAAATCCAACGCAGCTTCGTCTATCAATTTGAAGAACGCTTGGCTAACCGCTACAGCCCAGACGAACAACTCATCGCCGAAAAAATTCTCGATGCGCTGGCGACTGCCGAAAACACCAGCACACAGCTACCCACCGAACTCGTCTCAGGTGCGGCGCGGCCTGTGTTCATCAAACTGCAATTGCATGATTTTCTGGCCCCAGCCGCTGATTACCAATGGCAGTTTTCGTTAAACGCGTTACGGTTATGGTGGCGCAGCAGCCGGGGGCTGCTATGAGCTTATGGGGCGCAACTAGCCATATCCCGTGGTTTAATCCTAGGGAAATGCGCGACGATACCGTGATGCGGCTCAGCACCGGGCGCGATGTGTTATGCAACGCCTTTTTAAGCCATGTCGCCGATCGCCTACAACACCCCGCGACGGGCGGACATTGGCTGGTTACAGGCCAGCGTGGCGGCGGCAAATCGTATTTTTTGCGCTTAATACAAGCCCATATTCAGCAACGCTACACTCAGCAAGTCCGTTTTGTGCTGTTGCCCGAAGAACACCAAAACATTGCCGCCCCGCACGAGTTGCTTCAAGAAATCATGCGTATGCGCCATGTCGATCAAGGCGATGTCGGGCAGCCGTCGGCGTGGCGGGTCGCAGACCGTGCGCTCGCTTGGCAAGAAGCTAAAAGCCAATTATTAGCGAGCCTGAGCGAACCCTTACTGATTGTCGGCATTGAAAACTTCGACGAATTGCTGGCGCAAGCATTTACCAGCGATGAAGACCAATCCTTATTGCGCAGCTTACTTAGCCATGAAAGCAACATTTTGTTCTTAGCCACCAGCGTGTCCGGCACCTTTGACGAAAATTACCATAAGCGATTATTTAAACAATTTGAAGCCCATGAATTGCTGGGCTGGACACCGAAAGAACACCGCATCTATCTACAAAACCGCGCCCAGTTAGTCGGCAAAATCGCCACGCCACGGCAATTGGCGCGGGTAGAGGCTTACAGCCGCTATACAGGCGGCAATCCGCGCGTGGCGGCGGTGTTAGCGGGGGCGATTATTGACGAGCAAGAAGTGCTGATTGCCGCTGCCGACATCCACGCCACGCTGGATAAAATGAGCGAGTATTACCGCGCTTTATTGCAGCGCGTCCCGGCCAATTCCAAAAAAATCCTCGATGCCTTAATCCGGGGCGGCGAACCTTGCTCACAAAGCGAACTGGCAAACCGCTTAAATGCCAAACAAAGCGATATTGCCCGCGCCGTCGCCTGGCTGCACGATTATGGCTATATCGCCGTGCAAGCCATCAAAGGCAGCAAAGAAAAACCCTATATTATGGCAGACCGCCTGTTTGCCCAATTTTATCGGATGCGTTATTTGCAGCCTGGCCAGCAAACCCAGTTAGCGATATTGGCGGAATTTTTGACCGATGCTTTGGAAATACGCGAAAAATTTAGTTTTGCCGAAAAGTATTTTCACAAAGGCCAAACGCCCGAGGCGCATGTGATGCTGACTTTGGCCCTACAAGACCATCATATTGATATGGAACGCTTGCCTGAGGTTTACCGGAGTACCGAGCAATTGATGCAGGTGGTGGGGGGGATTTTCTATGAAGGGCCAGCAAGTGAGATAGAAGCGTTTGAAAAACTATTGACAGATTATGATACTGATGAAAAATTTCGGGCCGCTTATCAGCGGGCTTATGAGGTTTTGAAGGCGTGTAACCGTTTTGGGGATGATGTGCCGGGGCAACAATTAGCAGAGCTAACCGATGGTAGCTTATCGTTATCACCTGTTAATAAGCTTATGGTGCTTAAAGCTAGCTTGACCGAGAAATTCTCAAGATTTCAATGGTGTGAGCTCATAAAATGCTTCCAAGAAGAAGTTGAAAAATTTAATGAGCTTAGGGTCGAACAACCCAGGGATATAGCAACTCTTGAAGCCCGACACAATCTTGGCAAGCACTTTCCGCTGGCTCCTAGCTATGAACATTTGGCAGCATTTGCAATGCCGGACAGATTAGAGAGCCATCCGCTCATAAAGCTTGAAAAAAGCGTGCAACTTTCCATTTGCGCATTAGTGCATAGGCTAAACCAAGTACAAATCCCTGAGGCAGAAAGCGTTTTAAGCACCATCAACAAGATTGCCAAACAATTAATCGAACAAAAGCAATATCTAACCTTAAGCACGGCCTTAGCCGAAGTGGTGGCTATTTCAAAACCCGCACTCAATGAATGTGTTGTGCTAATAGACTGTATAGAGTGGCTGGCTATTGCAAGCCGCAAACAAGATAAACCAATAGACGCTATTGCCTTACATAGCGAAGCCCTTGCCCTATCCAGACAGCAGAATGCAACCGGGCATATCGCATACAATATTGGACAAATAGCTTGGATTAACAGCACCCAAGGCTTAACTACCGAAGCCCTTGCCCTACACCGTGAAGCCTTAGCTCACAGGCAAACAGTGGCAAACGAACAACAGATTGCATGGACATTAGGCCAAATCGCCCGCCTTACTTTGCAAAAACAAGACCTAGCCGCAGCGTGGCAAGCACTGGCAGAAACCAAATCCTTGTCACCCGCAAAACAACACGAAGCCTTCCAACAACTCGGTGATGCCATTAGCGACATCAGCCGCGATAAAGGACTGACCACCGCCTTTGCCATCGCCAACCAATTACTGGCCGAATTGCCCGACCACTACGCAGCCCCTTACGAACCGTTTATCCGTGCGTTGTGGATAGACATGGTGGCAATGCAAACCGACCGACAATTACTGCGTGACCTGACGGCTGAACTGGTGCCGATTTATGGTGCAAACCTACAGCCTTTAGCCGATTTGCTGGCACAATGGTTAGATTTTCTGGATGTGCCAGACGCACAACGTGATGATTATTTGTCCCGCCTAAACCCCGACCTTGCCAGCACCCTAAAAGCACTGGGCGAGTTTACATAAGCCGTGAGCTGGTCAGCAGTAGGCAGCTAAGCGGAGTGCAACGGCTTTAGACGTTGCCTTCTCGACCTCCTTGCCGACACGGCAAGGTCTAAAGCCCTTGCACTCCAGCTATATTTTTCTAACCCCCCGACCTTGCCAGCACCCTAAAAGCACTGGGCGAGTTTACATAAGCCGTGAGCTGGTCAGCGGTAGGT